>JBAZRU010000119.1:0-13144 GCA_041662805.1 Candidatus Hydrogenedentales bacterium
CCGTGAGCATGACCAACCAGCCAAGGAGCGTCGTAAGGGAGGACACGTTGCTCTTGTCCGGTGCACTATGGTTTTCGGATTCCGCCTTGGGCCACGGTGCGCGCAAGTATCGGTCGACGCCGTGCTTCAACAGGAGATGCTTTGTCAGTCCCCCGGCAATACGGCCCAGAATCAACCCCGAGATGACGATGAGGCCATCGAGAATGCCGGTCCTTGCGCCTTGGCTGAGTCCGTTCCACCACGCGGTTAGCTCGTTCATGGTTTCACTTCTCCACTGCGATGTCTAGCGTTTCTCATACACTAGCACGCCACGGTCTATCAATCCATCAGCAGGAAACTCGCGGGCGCATAGGCATTCATCTCCGTATCGAATTTGCCTTTGGTGACGCCAATGCGTTTTCCCACGTTCTGTCCACGCAAGTCGCAGGGTTGCACGTGAGAGACCTTTTCGCATCCCTCCGGCAACGTCACCGTGCACGGCCCGCCCAAGCCGGTTTGTTCCCAGAGGCGCAGCACGCGGCCTTTGCCATCGGGATTGGGGCCAAACGCCGTGAGCAAGATTCCCTCGCGGGAGAGTTGCACGCCGGGCCGTGAAAAAGGCAAGCCGCCGCCAGGTCCGTTCGCGAAGGCGGCGAGCAAGGGCATGCGCGCCTCCCACGACCGCGACACCCACGCGCCTTCCGGTTCGCCGGGTGTGACCGCCCATACGCGCACGCGGGATGTCAAGGTGCCGCCGACCCATTGCTGGAAATTGGTGCTCCACTGGTTGTTGTAGAGATTGACGAATGCCGTCGCGGTCTTGGGTTGAAAGTCCTTTGAGTAACGCCACAATCCCGGACGTTCGAGGCTGACCAGCGGCGAATCCAACGGACATAGCGCCACGCCCGCGCCGGTCGCGTCGAGGACCGCCATGCCGGTGTTGAGACAATACATGTCGTGGTTCGCGCCGTAGACCACGTCCTTCGCGGGGTCCACGGTTCCGCCCAAACGGCCCAGCAGGAACCGCGGCTGCGCGACGCTCATCGGAACGCAGAGCCAGCCCGCTTCGGGCCAGGGATCGGCAGGCTTGTTCGTGATGGTACACGTGACGTCGACATAGGGCCGATCCTTGGGAAGGGTCACCGCGATCTTCACGCTGTACGGCACTTCTGGCGTCGGCTCCGAGCGCATGATCGCCGAGACAAATGTCGCGTCCCGAGAATACCTCACGCTCCAGTTCTGCGGCGCGGCGCTTCGATACGGCGCCTGATCCGGTGGCAACAGGCCAGGCTTGTCGAAGTCACCCACGGCCCAATCCGCCTGGCTCTTGGAGTAGGCCTCGAAATAGGCGTGCGTTTCCGTTTGGCTGAAGCGTTCGTACAAATATTGCCCCACGCCGTACGTGCTCGACGTGTCTACCAGCTCGCGGCCCGTCGCTGTCTCGATTAGCGACGCGATGCATCCGCGTTTCAGATCGAGCGTGACGCGAAGCACCCCGTTTTCAAAGCAATTCGTTGTTTCATCGACGGCCAATGCCGCAGCCGCTGACGGCGCTGCCGCGTCGAATACGTACGTGCGATAGCCCGTAGCCGGCACGTTCCGCGCGAGAAAACGGACGGACGTTCTCGCAGCCTCGCAGGGTAGCTCCTCCCTTGTCTCCGCGTCGATCAGGCGTCCTTCGGGTCTCTCGGCCAACGTGATAAGCACCTGGGCGTCGACCGGCCACGGTAGCGGGTTGAACACGACAATACGTGGTGCGTCGCTCTTGACCGCCTTGGCCAGCGCGTCCATGCGCTGCGCAAGCGCAGGCTTCACGAGGTCCCACATCGTGCAGACGTATCTGCCCTTCTCTTGCCACGACGCCTCCAGGTCCTTGTAGGCCCCCTCCGCGTACTTTTGTTTCCATTCATCGCCGTAGAGGCGAGGGAAGCGTTTCGCGTCGAAACCCCAGGTGTGTTCGCCGAAGAGAAGGCTTTGTTCATAGGCCTTTGCGAGGTCGTGGGAAATGCCCGGCTGCTCGATGCCCCACAACCCAAGCAAGGTGTGGAGGGTCTCCACCGTGGCAAGCTGCGGGCGCACGCGGCGCGCGAGGCCGCTTTCCATGGGCATCGACATCACGCCATGAATCCACGTGTCGGGGAGGTCACCACGAATCACGGGGATCTCGGCCTTCTCCTTGATCAAGGCATCGGCGAAATCGCTCAAACGACCGAACTTCACGGGAACACCGGGCAGCTTCAGCTTCGCCTCATCCACTAGCCCCGTGATCTGCTCCGGCTTCGGTGGTCCTTGGTTGTCCCCGGTGTGAATGAGCGCGAGCCACGTGCGATGCGGCCAGTCTTGCGGGGGGACGAGGCCCGTGCCGTATTCAACCGAATACATGGTGAGCACGCGCGAACCATCCGGCCCTTCCCACCAGAACACCGGCGGCAACTCGGGACCTCGGTTGGCGGAGTTGCAGCCCATGTGGATGAACTCGACTCCCGCGTGCTTCAACAGCGTCGGCATGACCCACGAGTGCGATGGCACGTCCGTCATTTTCGCGTCGCGCGGCAACGGCAGCTCCGCCATACGCGCCACCCGCGAGGAGAATCCCAACCCACGCACGAGGTCTTCCAGTTCGAGCGATTCGGTGTGCGTCGTAAACGGAAGCGCGTGCGTGATAAAGCTGCCGTGTTTCAGCGCATCGAGCACACGCGCGCGCCGCGTGGCGTCCTGCGGCTCCTCGAGGATTTTCGCCATCGGCCATCCGGGAATCGTCCAAACAAACCGCTGGTCCCGAGGCAACGAACGGCTTTGGTCGCACACGTCCAGCGCCTTGTCGATCATCGTCGTGCGATACGTCTCGACGACCTTCGACGCGAGGTCCGTGTAGCCGATGTCGTAGTGGGTTTTGAAGACGACCACGACTTGGTCGACATGCTGCGGTGTCGCAGGACTATCCGCCGCCAATGCCGCCGTAAGTCCGAACAGGATCGCGAGTGTGGCCATGTGAGTCCCCCTCCAATTCCGTGTTCAAGATAGCACAGCGCCGCGAGATGAATCCTTCCTCGGATGCCACCCCCTCGACATTGTGGAAGCATATGGCCGATACAAACGATGGCGGAAGCAAGCGGTATCTTGAGATGCTTTGCCTGCTACTGTAAGCTGGTTCTACTGATGAGACTCCAAGCACAGTTGGAGAGCGCAATGAAGACAGCATCGGAAATTCTCGCCATACTTCAAGTCAGGAAGCCGGAATTGGAGCGGCGATTCAAAGTGCGCCGGCTGGCGCTGTTCGGTTCATTCGCACGGGGAGACCAGCGCGATGACAGTGATATCGATATCCTCGTGGACGTGGACCCTTCAATTGGCCTTGATTTCGTCACCTTGGCTGAAGAATTGGAATCTAGTCTGGGCTCTCGCGTTGACTTGGTTTCGACCCGCGCTGTCAAGCCCAGGAATTGGGCCCATATCGAGCCCGACTTGATCGATGTCTGACCGTCCACTTCCCGCCTTGGTCGCGGACATTCTCGAAGCTATCGCAAAGATTGAACGGTACACTGTTGGACATTCGGAAGAATCTTTCTCAGCGGACGAGAAGTCCGTTGATGCAGTGGTGCGCAACGTCGAAATCATTGGAGAAGCCGCCAATCGTCTGCCCAGTCAATTCAAGACGGACACGCCCCAAATCCCATGGAAGAAGATTGTCGGGATGCGACACCGTGTTGTGCATGATTACTTTGGAATCGATCTTCAAATCATCTGGCGAATTGTGCAGGTCGAGATCCCCGAGCTGAAGAAGAATCTTGTCGGCGAGAGTGAGCGCCCTCACCCCAGATGATACGCTCTGCCCGTATTGCGGTTAGTGATTGCCATGAGTTGCCACGGAGACAATCGTCCCATCGCCCGCTTCAAGGCGAAGCGTTGCGGTATTGCCGGTTCCGTCCGCCCTGGCCACCAATTCAATTGCTTGGCCCGTCACAGTGTTCGTCAATGAAGTGACCGTCTTGTCCGCGTGCAGCGTCACGTCTCTCGCCTCGTACAGGTCGTCATTGAGCACAACTGCGTACAGCCCCTTGGAATCCGGGTCCGCGAAGACCTGCGCTTGCCCGTTCCCTTCAGCTTTGATCGCCTGGGAATCACTGCGTTGCCAAAGGCGAATGAGAGCGCTGTGCGGCGCGATGCGTTTGTAAACACGGCCGAGTTCCTCCAACTGCGGCGTCGCGCTGCAATCGGGATTGGTTAGTGCATTCGAGCCCAGGTCCGTCTCGTTTTTCGCGAGGACGTCTTTCCACTCCACATCGGGCGCGGTTGCGGTGGCCGTCGAGGGGTCGGGCGCTTCCGGCGCGAGCGTGTAGCATACGAACCCTTTCGCACCGCTACGAAAGCTCTCCCACACCTGCCAGCGCATCTCCGCCAAGGTGGGCGCGCGCCAATGGAGATAGGACCCCGGTAGCCCGATCAGGTGGCCTTTCTCGTCGTATTTCCTTGGACCCCAGATGTCGCTGAAGCACATGCCCATCACCCAGCCAACCGTGCCCGCCTTTTCTACGGAGGCGACCAGCTTGCAGCATTTCCCCGGTAGAAGCCTTTGCTGGACGCGTCGGAGTGTGGACCGTTCGGGTCATCGGGTCCGAAGAAGGGATAGATGTCCACGCACACGACCGGCAACTTCGCGTGCTCCGACACCAACGGCGCCTGCGGCCACATCAATACGGACGTGCAGAATCGCGCCGGATCCGCTGCGCGAAACTTCGCGCGCAACGTTTCCAGCCTGGAGAAATGCTTCTCCTCGGGCTCGTCGCTCAACACCCAACCCGCAAGCGTTTTCGAATCACCGGCGGCCTTCAGCACGGAGGGAATCGCTGTGTCGTAATACGTGCTGCCCTCTGTCCAGCGCCAGTCCACCCGCGCCTCGATTGCACCCATGCTGGGCATAAGCAAGAGCTTTCGCTTCTCGCACTCCACGAGCAGCCTCGGCAAATCGTCTTCGGACATATTCGTGACCCAGAGCAGGTTCACATGATTCGCGTGAAGCGCATCGAGTCGCCGCGCCGCATCTTCCCACCGTTCGATGCCGCTCGCCGCCGCGCACGCACCCACCCGCTCCCAACTCAGATACGCGCCCAATGGCACGAAGTCTGGCGCGCGGTCGGCAGGCACGCGCTCATCCGCCGCGGAGACAAACAGGCCCGCAAGCAACGTCAATGCGATGAACGACACGCAACTTCCTCCTCTCGTCACACGCCTTCCTTCACGGCCATGAAGAATCCAGTGAACCTGAACTCTCTGAACAGATCCTCCTTCGAATAGGTCGCGCGTCCCACCAGTGGATCGCCGACTACATAGGAGTCGCCATTCTGTTCGAGGATGGTGATGAAATGCCCCGCCGCGCCCATGTTAACCCCGGCGATGCAGGGTACAGGCAGTACCTCCGGCAAAGGGGGATCGATGCAGAACGTGACTTTCAATCCCCGCCTGCGTAACGCCCGCGCCAGGTACCAGTTCTCCGTCCCTGCGACGTAGGTATAGCACTCCAGCGCGATCTCCTTCTCCGTCGCATCGATCCCAAAATGCTTCAAGATGGTCGCTACGGAGGCCGCGCCGCAGCTCGCCGTACTCTGAATGCACACGCCATCACGCCACGTATTGCGGTAAACAGACGGATCCACTGGTGCGAGCATAGGCTTTGCGTAAGGCGCCGCAATTCCCAATACCATTAGGAGCAATACACCTGGAATGAAGAAGAACCCGGCCACACGCACACGGTTTACCCAATAGGCCAAAGTGCCCGCCGCGACGCCCGCCCCGGACGCAGAAAGCTCCGAATACGGAAACGCGCGGAACGCATAGAAGGACACCGAGTCGTCGTAGAGATGAAGATAGAATAGAGCCATCAGAAGTGCTGGAACCGGAGACAGCAGCGCGAAGACATACCAGGCAGTTCGCGCCGTCGCGGTCTCGATTCGCGGCGCGATTCGGTAAGCGACGAAGAACAGTCCGAACGCCAGGATCAGCGTCGGGAGGATAAGCGGATTGACGTGCATAGCTTAGCGCACCACATTTCCTCGCACGACATTCCCTTTCCCCGGAACCCGAGGTTTCCCTTCTCCGCGGATCATATTGCTCTCGACGAGATTCGACGTGCACGTCCCCTCGAACACCATTGCCTTGCGCATCGTGCGCTTCCCTTGATCGTCCGCGATGATGTTGTGCGCGATGATCGAGTCGCTGAGGTTCGCGAGATAGACCGCGTCGTATTTGCCGGGATTCTCGGCGGATGCGTTCAGGATCGTGTTGCCGGTGATATTCAGGCGTTTGTTCGCATCGCCGGTGGCGCGGATTGCTTCCTTGAGCATGTAGGTGAAGGTATTTCCGGAAACCGTCACGTCATGCGCGCCCTCCAGGAGAATTCCTTGCGCAGGCATGAGCTTATGCCGTTTGGTCGTGTCGAATGAATATCGGTTGAACGTGTTTCCGGTGATGGTCAATTGGCACGCGCCTCCGGTGGCGACGATGGCCTCCTGGGCCTCCAGTACAAACGTGTTTGCGCTTATCGTGATGTCGCGAACCCCTTCCAGTCGCACGCCGTTTGTTTGGCAATCCGCAATCGTGTTTGCGCTGATCGCATCGCCATAGCAGGCGCCCCGCAACACCACCCCGTGCCCATTGCACTCCTCAATCATGTTCGACGCAATGATGGATCCGTACGTGTTCTCGACCACCACCCCGTTGCCGAGGTGATCGTCCACGTTGTTCCCGGTCATCGTCAGGTTGTATCCATCGATGCAATGTACCGCGTCCATGTTCTCTTCAAATTGATTCGCCGACACGATGATGTCGTGACACCGAAGCACATTTAGCCCCGTGCCCTTGTTGTAATTGAAGAGGCTGTCCGAAACGCGCGGGTCTTCGTAACAATAGTCGAGGATCGCGCCGTCGCCCCCGTTATGTTCGACGGCCACGCGGCTCACCAGCACCTCATCCACGTTCTTGAGGATCAATCCCGCGCCGCTCTTTGGGTTGCCGGTGATGCGCAGGTCGCAGACCTGAACGCGCCAGAGACGCTCCACGCCTTCAGGGGGTTCCACAACAAGAGCCGGCTTGCCTTCTTCATTGCGATTGACGATATTCGTCGATGTGCCCCCGCCCTCGATCATGACGTCGCCTTTGCGCACGACGAGCGGCTCCGTGATCTCATGCCGTCCCGGCGGAATGACTACTTTTCCCCCGCCTTCCGGCAGAGCATCGAAGGCCTTCTGCAATGAATCGAACTGTGCCGCGTCCACCAGCGCCGCCCCCGCGGCTCCCGGCTGAAACGGTTCGAGTTTGGTTGGCTCTCCGGCGAATGCAACCGTACTCGCGACGCATGCAACACAGAGCGCCACGCGTAGTGATCGTCGAGACATGTCCAATACCCCCTCTATGCACAGCGGCAATTCAAAGACTTGCGTTTCGCCAAGTCCAAAGTATCAGGTGTAGGTCAGTGGCATTGCCGCGAAATAAATCGCGGCGAGCGGCTGTCGTGTCAATTGGCGAATGGATGGGCGGCGGGTTCGCGCCGAGGACATCGCGCAAAGCTCAAGAAATGCTCGATGGCGTCGTCTCAAAAATCAATTTGCCGATATCGAACTTGGGAGACCGGTGCGAAATGTGGAGTATTTCGACTCCCACCACCTGATTGCCTTCATTAAAGTCAATTACAACGCCTGGCGACACTTCCTCGGATTCCACGATTTGAGAGTCGTCCAGCCTGAGATACAACGCATCGGCATTCTGGTCCACGTGTAGTCTCATAGTCTTCCTTTCATCCCGCGATCAAAAAATACACTGATTACGCGCGGAGGGTCAATAGTGGTGTCGACAACTACGCGAAGCACCCTGTCGCCATGTTCGGGAATGCGTCGCCAACGACGATCGAGATGAGGATCGCCAGGATCCCGTTCGCACAGCTCCGGATACGCAAGCGTGCGCTCCATCCACTCGACGGGAATTCCTCGCTCGACGAGGACTATTTCAGCGTGTCGCGAGAGTGAGTAATCCATTGGAAAACCTCGGCCAGAACGCCCAAAGGGCGTACCGGTTCGCCAAGACCGCTCTTGCGAGCGAACCAAACTGCCTGCACTACAGACTATCCGTCTTGCCCCTCAATCTCGGCCAATAACCGCCGCGCTTCTTCCGCCTGGTCCTGCGCGACGCGAACGCGCACGCCTTGTGTCACAACGGTCCCGCCTTCCGATAACGCCGCCATGTCGTCCACAAGAAACGTGTCTATCCCCTCAGATTCAAGCCGCCCCCGGACTAACTCCGCGAGCATCAGATCCCCGTAGCTTCCAATTGTGACCAATGCGTCCATATGACGGCCTCCTGCTTAGGCGTGTATGATCGGAACCGTTCCCTTGTTGCGCATTAGTCTACCACGGAGGCGGCGGGAAGGAATACGCGAGTTTACGTGTGGCGGACGTCTCGCCTTCCCTCTCGATTTGCGTCAGCCGTTCGCACTTATCCGCGTTCGTCCACGCGGTTCACCAACGCCTCATCGCCCTTCTTGATTACGGACCCCGCGCCGCACTTCGGATTCCCCGTGATGCGGAGATCGCGCACCTGCTCGCGGCTGCTCAGTCCTCCAACCAGCATGCGGAAGCGTGCCGCGCAACTGCAAGTCAGCGAGTGGCGCAACGGCGTCCGGCACTATGCGAATAGAAGGTCAGAGGTCGAGTGTGGCCCGAATTGTGTTCGAGTCTATAGCGTATCGATGGCGCGCATCATGGTGGACCAGGAACTGGCCACGGGCCATTCTCCGGGATACTTGATGTAGCCAACGTGACCGTCCATATACAGGACATTTGCACCGCCTGGAATGTGGTTGAAACTTCCGCCGTTCAACTGGGCATTCGCGTTGATGTCGTCGTGCATGATTGCCAGATCGCTTTGGGCCATGGACGATGCAGCGGGGTTGTTGATGTCGGAGATGAAGAAGCGCTCAATGCCCTCGCGAAGCCGATAGAGTTTCTCGCTGCCGACATCGATGTCGTTGTCGAAAATGGAGTAGTCGCCGGTGGTATATGCTTGGCCCACGCCGCTGACGAGCTCGCCGACGGCGACGAGGAAGCCGGGATTGAGCAGCCCCAAGAAAGCAGACAGGTCCGATTCGGGATTGTTCAGATCGGCGGTATTTGCGAGGTACAAATCGGGGGAGATGGCCCAACTGTAGTAAATGTACGACATGTTGTGGACGAGCCATGGGTTGATTGCGCTGCTCTCGTCGCCTTCGGGGCAGTGCCACCATTCGCCTGAATCCACCTTGCTGCTGCGAGGGTCGGACGGACAGATCATCGCATTGAAGTCCGTGAGGTATTCGGGATAGATCGCCGGACCGTGAGGCGTTGTGGCGCGGGCGAACTTGGCGTCCGCGTTCGGCCCGTCGCAGCCGTTGGTCAGGGGCAGGGCAAAGTCGATAACGGCGCGGCGAATCGGCGGAAGGAGTTCGCCTTTGGATTCGCCCGCGTACATTTTGAACACGATCCCCAATTGCTTGAGGTTGTTTTGACATGATGCGCGCCTCGCCGCTTCGCGTGCTCTGGCCAGCGCCGGTAGCAAGATTGCGGCAAGAATGCCGATGATTGCGATGACGACCAACAACTCAATCAGCGTAAAACCAGACTTCTTTGTGCTGCTCACTGCAACCTCCTACTGCGTAGTTGCCTTTGCGCGAAATACTTTCAGGATCCCCTATGCCCCCGCTGGAAGGATGGTGCGTCACAACACGACGTGACGGTGCGGGAGCTGGCCTCTGACGAAGCCGAGCCTCCATGATACGAAGCGGCGAACGCCAGTGCAACGATTTCTCAAGAAGCATGACAGCAAGTCGCAGGATCGGGATGAAAATCTGGGTCACAAACGCAGTGTGAAGCACCGGCCGCCTCGCGTGTCCGTAGGTGGGCTTCCGCGAGGCGGCCGTGTCAATGTCCAGAATATGCGATGAAACAACTATCCGCTATTTTGCGCCGGGATAGGTGTCGGGCAAGATGCTGATGCCCGTCGTGAACTTGAAGGGAGTCTCGAAGCTGGGATTCGGGAATTCCAGTTCGAGAAGGAACGCCGTCCACCCTTTCTCCGGAGCCTTGATTGCCGTGCGATACACGCCCGGCTCGCTCTCCACCGCGGGGGAACTCACATACGCCTTCCCAATCTTCTCCAAGCGGAAATCGCGCCCCTCGGGATTGGTCGCTTGCCAGAGCAATACGTTTGTGGGCTTCGTTTCACAACGGACTTCGAGCGTACCGTCTTCGGCTTTGCTCCACGTGAACTTAGGCCGTGGCGTATTGGTGAGCACGGCGCTGTAGAAGGAGGCCATGTTGAAGTACGCTTCCGCCGAAAGGCCATGGTCTGTGTTCGGCATGTAACGAAGGTATTTCTCGCCCTTCAGGTCGTCGAAGTAGAACTTCCACGAATCGGGCGGGAAGAACTGATCGCCCGCGGCATTGATGATGTACTTAGGCATCGTTAGTCGATCGATGTAGGTGTACGGGTCAACAACGGCTTCCAGTGCTTTGAACTCGGGCGTGTGCATGCGCGCCATGATATTCATGTCGTTGTAATTGCCGACCGCCGGGGCCCAGAAGCCGTACGCGGCAAAATGGTTGTCGAGCGACTTTGCCACGTTAAGCACGTCGATCACGGCCGGGGCGATGCCGATGACGCGTTTGTCGACGGCGGCCGTGGTCCATGTGGTCCATCCGCGCTTGGAGCCGCCGCAGATGAAGAAGCCGGTGATCTCGGGATACTCTTTTTGCACGAGGTCCATGGCGCGCACGACGGCTTTTGTCATGGGAAGGCGCGGCAGCCACAAGGGATCTTGCGTGACGATAAACTTGTCCCATCCGTAGGCGATGAGTTCGTCCTCTTTACGTCCGGATTCCTTGTAGCGTTCGTCGGTTTCGTCTTTGAAATGAAGGGGCTGATTCGGGATCTGCTTGATTTCTACCAGGACCGATTTGGTCATCACGGCAACCTGTGCAAGCGTCCCGTCTCCGGACGGTGCTTCGTCGTTGCTGGAGTTTCCGCCTCCGCCGACGAACAGCAGGGACTGCTTGTTTTCGGCCACTTTCGGGACGATCACGATCACCCAATGCTCCCAGGCGGGACGGTCGACCTTCGACGAATCGAGCCATTCCTGCGAGACCATGTGGTAGGTTCGCGACGTGTAGGCGTCCGTCACTTCTTCCCGGGCAGGCTTGGGGTCGTACGTGAAGGCCGGATCGGGTTTCGCTACGTAGTCGTCGAGCGGCGTCGTCGCGGGCGCCGTCTCGGGCGCAGTCGACGGAGCAGCCGACGGAGCGGTTGATGGCGCCGTGGATGGCGCCGTGGATGGCGTACAACCGGCAAGCACGAGGACAAAGGCAACAGCAAGAATCCAGGGTGTCAGAGGGGGGATCTGACTCTTTCTCATGGTGCAACTCCTTCAAAATGTGAGGGTAAAAAGGGGCGGTAGTGTAGCACTTGGAGCGAACGATCCCCAACGCAAATAATTCCATCAACCGCGACCGTCAGGTGCGCGGTATCAGCACGCACGACCGCACGATTTCCGAAGTCGATTGTGCGTGCCGGCTGGGGCGCGCGTGAGCCTCCTGCTACCGCGAGACAAGGCCGCCGAGTGCGGCAAATGGAGCCGCGACCAGCCGAAATGCTGTCCGGGCTGTGGAAGACTCGTCGACCGCAGCGGCGAACTTCGGCGAGTTCGCGTAGTAGGCGTCCACAAGCGACTTACCCCAAGACGTCTGCGTGAGGGCCTTGTCGCGGAGCGCGCGCAGATCCTCCAGGACTTGGGGGTCGTCCACAAATGCCTTCGCGGCCGCACACCCCGTGGACGTGTCGTCGCCTGGATCGGGAGGGGTGGTTCCCGTTAGAAAGTCTTCGATTTGGGGATAGAAATCGCGGAAGGACGAATACCAGTCCACGTTGCCGGTGGTGTTGGAGCAGGAGTGATCGGGGCCGCCGCTGAGCGTGCCTGCTATGCGATAGCTCGAGTTGACGAACATCAAGGGGCTGCCCGAAGACCCGCCTTCCGTCACGCCGTCGTCCCAGTGAACCTTTGTCTCATTTTGATAACTGCTGAAGCTCTGGTCGATGGAAACGACGGTGCCGTAGGAGATACGTTCCGCGGTGCCCGCGGGATAGTGGATCGCGATGATAGGTTCATTCACGAAGGGGTCGCGCGTGTCCCATCCAAGATAGGAGCGGCCATTCGTTCCCGATGCCACCGAATCCAAGCGCATGAGTGTTTCGTCGTAGAGGCCGCTGGATGCGAGCATTTCGACGCCGTTGCTGCGAAGCATGGACGACAGGGCGGGCGGGTCGTAGGTATCGCACGACGCCGAACGCCAATCCCAGATAATGTCTACTTGGCTGGCCGTACTGACGCCCGGCACGCAGTGGGCGGAGGTAAGGAAATAGGGTTCAAGCTCGGCAGTGTCGGCGTTGTTCACGAGCGAGCCGGTGCACAGGGCGGTATCGAATCCGCCCGAGGGGACTACCATCATGCCCACGCCGGTTGAAGCAGTTTGGATCGCGGGGGTCGTATCGCAGACGATGTTGTTGTTACACGCGAGCGCCTTGAGCGTTTCTTCGAAACTGCGGAAGAAATGCGAGAGGGCGATGAGTCGAATTTGCGGCAAAGAGCCGGTTTTACTGCGCACCATGAGGACGCACGACTCGCCTTCCGTGGTGGAAAGCCAGCGGCCGCCTTCGGTGCTATCCGCAGCGGTGTAGGGCCCAAACGCGCGCGGGCCGGTCTGGTCGATTACCCATACTTCCTCGCCGTCGTGCAATTGGGTCAGATCGACAAGCACGCGCAAGGCCTGCGCGTCGACGGAAGTGATTGCTGCCTCGTGAACCGTGTAGGAGCCATCGACAAATCCTTCCCCGAAGAGATCGGCGGAACCCTGGTCGATGGGGTAGCCCGCGCCCACGAGGTATTCCTTCTGAGACAGGGCGTATTCTTCGAGAAAGGTGTTTTGACCTTCCATATCGGCATAGGTATTGGCTTGACCGACGCGTTCCAAGTACTTGGCTACGCTGGCCTTCGGAAGCGGATTCAACTCGGAGTCGAGTGCCGCCTTGGAGGCAGGCGGCGGGGCGACAGCCATGTCCGCATACTCCTGAGCGACGGAGCCCTGCGCAA
>JBAZRU010000120.1:0-13088 GCA_041662805.1 Candidatus Hydrogenedentales bacterium
CTCACGATGACTGCCTCTGCCGCCCCTATCATGTGTCCTCCTTCTCACGTCGATGTTCTATTGCGCCGGCAACCGAGTCCGTTTCGGTCACTCGCCCACGTTCACTCTGTCTTTTGGGTCCAACACCAGCGTTTCGAGCGCTTCGATGCGTTCTTCCATTCGGCTAAGGCCCTGGTGGATTTCTTGCATGACACGCGCCTCGTCTTCGTGAAGCCCCGCATTTCGCTTGCTGCTGGTCACGGCCTTCAAGATGATTACCAGCACGAGCACGGGAACCGCCAAAGCGGCAAGGAAGATCAGAGCGAGGAAGAGTATCGCGAATATCGGTATAGCTGCATCCATGAACTCGTACCCCATTTGTGGGAGAGGCGCTCGGACACACCTCTCCCGTAACCGAATTCCCCGTTAACTTCGAATGCGTAACGCCGGATGCGTTAGTTCTGAGGAGTGCCGCCCTGCGACTTCGACTTCAACTCGGCCAACTGCTTCTCGATGTCCTGGTCGTCGGCCAACTTGAGAAACTCAGCTTCAAGAGCGTTCTTCGCGCCGTAGTTCACGAGGTCCGCCTCGGCTTCCATGCGCTCGATGCGATTCTCGAAGGTGTCGAACCGGGCGAGGGCATCGCTGGTTTCCACCTTACGAATGTCGCTCTGCGCCTGGCGTTTGCGCTGGGCGTGCACGTGCCGTTGCACCAGCATCCGCTGCTTTTCGCGCGCCGCGGCGAGCTTTTCCTCAAGCTGCAGTATATCATTCTGGTACTGGCCCACCAATTCATCGCACTGAGCGCGCTCGCGCTGAATGGCCTCGGCGCGCTCGCGATAGCGGCGGCGCTCGACCAAGGCTTCGCGGGCCAGGTCTTCGCGCGCCTTATCGACCGCAAGCTGGGCTTTGCCGCTCCACTCTGATTCGCGCTTATTCACGTCGTCGAGTTCGCGCTCGATCTTCTTTTTGGTGGCCATCGCGCCTGCGCACGACGCCTTGACCTCGACGAGGGTGTCCTCCATCTCGCGGATCATCAGCTTCACCAGCTTTTCGGGGTCCTCCGCTTTGTCGAGCATGGAGTTGATGTTCGAGCTGATGATGTCTCGTACGCGTGTGAAAATACCCATGGTGTGTTGCCTCCGTGCGCCGCCCAGTCCCTGGGCGACACGTTGTTACGCTGTGGCTGCCAGCGCAACGCCTTCGGGGTCTTCGTCGTAGGCGGAAACCGGGCTTTCGACAGAGCGGGACTCACGCCCGCCCTGCGGCGCTCGTACGCGCGCCAGGCTCCATACCATCCGCTCGTTGACCCGCCGGGGTTCGGCGCCTGCATCCAAAAGCGCCCGGTGTATTAACTCGGACGCCCCTGCGATGGCGTCGGGTTCGTCGAACACGATGCGGAATCCGGCATCGAACTCGTGTTGTTCGCTTGCCGGCCTGCACCAGACCAGTTCGGCCTTCAGTTCGACGGACCGTCCGTCCATCTGCACGCTGGGGACTTGGACCAAGGCGCGCGTGCCGGGGCGCAAATACCGCCCAAGGCGGACGCAGACGCCCCCACGACCGACATTCAGCAACGTGGCCGAACCCGTGTCCTGGGCGCCGTACCGGTATTGCACGGTACTTGCAAAGGGCAACCGGACGAACCGTCTGCCTTCCCCTCTGCTTGTCTCTTCGCGCGTCATTAGTCAATCCCTCTGCCGACCCCTTGTCGGCGCTTCGCTCCACATACGGAGCAACCCATGTACCAACACACCTTTCTGTATCTAAACACTTATATCATGCGCACTTGAGGGTGCGTTTGAAGCCGAGCTCAGAGCAGATCTACTGAAGGTTTGTGCCAACCCGTGGCGAAATCCAATCCGTATAAGCTGTTTTCGCCATGTCGTCGTGTCCTGGAATCGAGCGGTACGCCCCGAGCGTAACGTCATCACAGGCCCTTTCACAGCAGCTTGCAGGCTTGGAGTCATCTATACCGACGAACCCGCCACCTGTTTCACTTAATCCCCAAATCCACGTACGTAGTTCCCTTAAGACGAACGAGAAGGGGATTTTGTTCAACTTAGCCTGGCTGGGCGTCTTCCCATTCGCGTGAACATGCGGCCGGCGTCTAGCGCCGACTCGGCCCTATCGTGGTACGCCTCATGCCCTATAGACGTTTGAGAAAGGACAATGGTTACAGTCCCAGGGCGCAGCAAAGACGCCTATATTGTAGCATGCGATGAAGCCGCTTGCGCCGAATTGCCCCGGATTCGGGGCGTGCGTCCGGAAAGCGGTACGTTTCAACAGAAATCGGGAGTCATGAAGTCCTGTGGACAGGCCAAGAGCCGGCTGGAAGCCAGCGTTACAACTCACAATATCAACCGATACGATCCGCTATCCGCATTCCGCAACAATCCCTAGAAAGGGAGAGCGGCGCGTGGGTTGCACGCGCCGCTTGGGTCCTTGGGGAAGCTGGGGTTGGGCGTCAGTCTTCCCCGTGTCGTGGGGCGGTAGGGGTGTCGTGAGTAAGTCTAGTAGTGTACATACGACGGCCTGGGTTTCATCATGAGGGCCATGATGATGTAGCCAAGGCCGACGGGGAAGAATCCGGTCAGGATGAACGCAATGACCACGATCATGCGCAGCCAAAACGCCGAGAGATCGAAGTAGTCCGCGAGCCCTTGGCACACCCCGCACAGAACGCCGTCGCGCGACCGATACAGGCCTGTTCGCACACCGTCGTAATACCTTGTCATTGTCCTATCCTTTCGTCCGCGGCGCACGCTCTGTAAAGGTTCGCCGTTCTATGCACACCCAGTCTCGCGTTAGGAAGTGGCGGCCCCGGTTGCGCCCTTCAGGCGGCGCAGTTCCGATTCAATGTCTTCGTCGTCCGCGAGCGCGTCGATGCGTTCGCTCAGCGTGGGTTTGCGTCCGAAATTGATGAGGTCCGCTTCGGCTTCGAGGCGGTCGATGCTCTGCTCGACGTATTCGAACCGGGCAAAGGCGTCGGATGTGCAGGCGCGGCGGATGTCTTCTTGTGCGCGGCGCTTGTGCACGGCGTGAATGTGCCGCTGGATCAGCACGTGCTGCTTCTCCCGGACGGATTCGATTTTGGATTCCAGCTCGGCGATATCGGCCTGATATTGTTCGAGGAGGGCCTCGCACTCCACGCGTTCGCAATCGAGAATTTCGACACGGTCCATGTAGCGACGGCGTTCCACGAGCGCTTCGCGGGCGAGGTCGTCGCGGCCTTTGTTGATGGCCACCCGTGCCTTCAGTTCCCACTCGTTCGCACGCGCCCGAACGGCGTCTTGCTCGCGCTCGATCTTGCGTCTGGCGGCCATGGCTCCCGCGCACGAGGCCTTCACCTCGATGAGGGTGTCCTCCATTTCGCGCATCATCATCGACAAGAGCTTCTCCGGGTCTTCCGCCTTGTCGAGCATGCAATTGATGTTCGCGCTGATGATGTCTCGCGCCCGTGTGAAGATTCCCATGACTCCTCCTTTGTGCATCGCGACGCGATTCGCGCCGCGGGTTCGTTGTTAGAAACCCAGGTTGACGGCGGCCGACGGCTTCCACGAGCCTTGCGGCACGAGACGTTTCCATACGGTATGAGCCGGTTCCGCAGCCGGTACGGCGCGGCGGCCATACTCGACGTGCAGGAAATGGCGATCGCGCATTTCGCGAATGCCCGCGGCGCGCTTGAGTCCCGCGCAGACCAGTTCAGTCAACGCGATTTTCACGTCGTGGATGTCTTCGTAAACGCGAACCCCCACGCGGTATCCGAGCGTCGAGGGGACGCACCACGCGACTTTGCCGAGAAATTCGATGGAGCCGGAATCTGCCTTGGGGGCCTCCACGTCGATTACGATAGGCTGTCCGGCTTGAAGGGGACGGTCAACCCGAAGGCACAGGCCGCCTTGGTCTACATCGAGGATCGCCGCGTGGCCGCCAATCTCACGGCCAACTTGGTAGCGGGCCTTGCCGTCGAACCTTGTCCGGCGGTATCGGCGTCGCGTGATCCACAGTTCCATCGGCTTCATCGTCCCCATCTCCTCGTCGTGTCGGTTACGTCGAGAACAATATCAACGCATGTGCCAATAACGGCATCAAAGGATAAGCGCCTGAAAGTTAGTCACTTAGCGAGCGGGCGGGCGTTCAAGGGTGTTGACGAGTTGTGGCGGGATAGCCTAACCTGTGGTTGAAGCAGCCAAACTAAGGCGGAGAATGCGATGGGGGATCTATCGAAATCGAGTGGGCGCGACCGGAATCGGCAGCTTGAGCCGCAGGTTCAAGAGGCACTAGGGCAATCCGAAGCCTTTCTGACGTTCCAGGAACGCCTGTCCCGCGTGGCGCGGGTGGACCGCCCCGTACTTATTCTGGGCGAACGCGGCACGGGAAAAGAGTTGGCGGCGTCGCGCCTGCATTTCCTATCGACCCGTTGGCAAGAGCCGTTTGTCGCGTTGAATTGCGCGGCCTTGGCGGCGTCGCTGATCGAATCGGAATTGTTCGGGCACGAGGAGGGCGCCTTCACGGGGGCGATTCGCCGCCGTTCGGGACGCTTTGAGGCGGCCAACGAGGGAACCTTGTTTCTGGACGAAATCGGCAACATCCCGGTGGAGACGCAGGAGAAGATCCTGCGCGTGGTCGAGTACGGGTGTTTCGAGCGCGTGGGCAGTTCGATCCCGATCCGGGTCGATGCGCGCATTATCGGCGCGACGAACATGAATCTCTCGGAGATGGCCAGCCAGGGGCACTTCATGCGCGACCTGCTCGACCGCCTTTCGTTCGAGGTGTTGTTTCTGCCGCCGCTACGCGAACGCCGCGAAGACATCATGCTCCTGGCAAGTTACTTCGGCGCGCGCATGGCGCACGAACTTGCCTGGAAGGAAGTGCCGCAGTTCACCGACGAGGCCGTGAAACTGCTTGAGGACTACGATTGGCCTGGCAATGTGCGCGAACTCAAGAATGTAATCGAGCGCGCGGTCTATCGATCCGACGACACGATCATCATGGACACGGAGATTATCTTCGATCCGTTCCTGAGTCCATACGAATGGCGCACGGACACGGTCGCACCCAAGGCCGCATCGCCCGCGGCTGTCCCGAATGGTCAGGACTCCGCACCAAGCGTGCTCGACATCGCGCGGGGGCGGCCTTTCGACGACGTCGTGCGCGAGGTGGAAGTCGACCTGTTGCGCGACGCGTTGCAGCGCGCGAAGTTCAACCAACGCAAAGCGGCGGAATGCTTGGGGTTGACGTACCATCAGTTTCGCGGACTCTATCGGAAGCACTGTGAGTCGTTGGGGGAGTGATTGGGGCTGAGGCCCAAGGTGCAACAAACGCATGATAGGCAAGCCAATTGCTGCTGCCAAGTATCGGTCAGACGTGTCAGACATGTCTGACGCGTCTGACGAAGCAGACACTTTCTTGAAAGAGTAGCGGCAAGCATTTTCGAGCCGCAGGATTGAATGTGCAATCGACAGTTGCAGGGAGTCTTCATGGGATTTGCAGTAGAGCTATCATTCGATGCCGAGGCTGATACGGCGGTTCGGCGATTGTGGGAACGGTTGGAGGAACACGGCATCTCCGACGTGATGCCGTCGTTGGGCGCATGCCCGCACATCAGCCTGGCTGTGTTCGATTCGGTGGATACGCGTGCGTTGCGGGACGAGCTTAAGCGGTTCGCGGCAGTGGAGGCGTGCATCGACACGCGGTTCAGTGCAGTGGGAACATTCCCCACGGATGAGTGTGTCGTGTATTTGGCGCCGGTGGTTACGAGAGAATTGCTTGAGATGCATGCACGGCTGCATGCGCTCCTTGACGCCCTCGGGATGGACTCCGTCGAACACTACCGGCCCGGCAACTGGATTCCCCACTGCACGGCCGCACTCGACCTTCTCCACGGGTCCGTTCCGCGCGCCATCGAGTCTTGCTTTCACGGGCACTTCTTCATCCCCGTGCGCTTGCAGGCGGTGCAACTCATCGAGTTCCGGCCAGTGACGACCCTGTGTTCGTATTCGCTGAAGGATGCCGACGCATGATGGGTTTAGTGATCAAAGTCCTTGGGTTCTGGTTTTTGCTGCTAGTGATCGCGGTCGCTTCAGGCGGACTGCGCACGGCGTTTCTGCAACCCGCGCTTGGCGAACTGCGCGCCCACCAGGCGGGAACCTTGATCGTCTGCGTGGTCTTTGCGGCGCTCATCGCGTGGTTCACGCACGCGACGACCCTTACGCCACGCCAAGCGATCCTGGTCGGCGTCCTTTGGGTCGCGATGACGGTTGCCTTCGAAACAGGCATGGTCCGCATTTGGATGGGACGTCCTTGGGGCGACGTGTTCGCCGACTACAATCTTCTGAAGGGCCGCATTTGGCCGCTGGTACTCCTCACCGTGCTGGCAGTTCCGTATATCGTGGCGAGTCTTTGGCCGCCGGACAGGAATTGAAGATGAACAAGCATTTCTTCTTGTCGCGCTCTCTGTACGAGCGCGATGGCCGCGCGCGCATCAAGGTTCTCATCGTCGCCTTGGTGCTTTTGGCTCTGTCTGCTGTAGTCATCCCTGTGGCAATTCGACGCAGAAGCGACTCCATCGACGTGAAGAAGGCCGTTGCTGTCGCTGTCGCTATCCGCGAGGCGGGTAATCACAAGCTCATGGGCAGCGAATACGTGGTCATTCTGAATGGACGCTTGGAAGGCGGCATCGCTGTCGTTCTCCGATATAGCGACGACGCCACCTTCTGGATCAAGGATGACGTCACCTATGCCGTTAATGACGCCGCACATTCTCTCCTTCCCGCCGCCCCGCAAGCGCCAGCACAGATTACGCACGAAGCCATACGCGCCGTGGCCAAGTAAGGGGCTTTTTCGAGCTTCGCCCAGAAGGCAGCCCTTGCACTTCTGTCCCGCCGCGTGCCTACCCCAAATGCTGGATCTCTATGTCGCCCCAGGCGTCGCGCAGGTACTCCGCGACAAGACGGCGGTGGCATTGGTGCGGCTTATCCTCGCTGCAAAGGAGGCAGCCATCTTCGGCGATGGATTTGGAGAGGACCTTCTCGATTCGACGCGCTTTCATCAGGGCCAGAAAGGCGCGTTCGTATTCGCCCCAGTCGCCTTTCCGTTTCTTGAAGTCGTCGAGGATGTTCTGCGTGGGCGCCAGTTCCGGCACGTGGCAATAGTCGATGCCGCAGATGGCCTTTGCGAAATAGGCGAGGTCCTTCTGCTTCGCGAAGCCCGCCAACTGCGATACGTTGTTCAACCGCACATCGACAATTCGTTTGACGCCAGCATCGCGCAGGGCCGTGAAGAATTTCTCCGCGGACTTCTTCGTGAACCCTATGGTGAATAGTCGCATGCCCGATTCCTAGTCCGCGAATCGCATCGCAGTCTCGTCTTCGGTGGTTTGGTACGCAACACGGTTCCCCTGCTTGTCGTACGCCGCGGCGTCCAACTCTTCGTCGGAGAAGAACAAGTCGGCATCCGCGATTCCCAACTGACGCCGTAACCGGCGCACCGCTTCGGCGTGCGGCTCAAGCGCACCGTCGGCGAGGATATGCTGCACTTCGCACCCGCGCTCCACGAGCCGGCGCGACACCAGAATCGTGCGATGACAGTCGAGCGGGTCCTTCTCCGCGCACATGAGCGCGATGCGCCGCGTAGCGGCTTCCTGCAAGACCCGTTCGAGTCCTTGGCCAAAAAGCGGCGTCGCGGCAAGCCGGTCGTATTGAACCTTGCCGTCGACATAGCATTCCGGATCGTTGCTCCGCGCCCCGAGTTCCTTTCCGAGGAAGAGGTACGCGATGCCGTGCTCGGGGAGCGCTGCGACAAGGCTGTTGCGGTGAAACTGGGGATTGTATTTGCTGACCGGCGCGGAGCGCACGTCGCACAGACATGCGATGGCGTGCTGTTGGAGCAGCGCGATGAATGCCTCGAGCGGGTGGTTCGAATGGCCGATGGTGAATACGGTTGCCGTCACTTCTCTTGTCCTGCGCGGTTCGGCGTAATAATGGCCGCCGCAAGTTTGTATCGATTGCCTTCTATCGGTTCGCCGATGCTCACGCACACATAGGCTTCCGGCACCGGATACGCTCCATCTTTTCGATTTTCGCAACGGGCTTCGATGTACAAATCGGTCACCACGATATTGTACGCGATTCGATTGAAATGGAACTGCGCGCGAATCTGGCGTTTGGTCTCGCCGAACGGCATCGGGATCGTGGAAACAAGCAGACTCAAGTCTGTGGAACGTACAAGCAACAGCGAGTTCGCCATGGAGTCCGCGCACTCCTCGGGAATCCGGTCATTCTGGCCAAGGCTGCTCTTGTACCCATTTACCCAAAGCGAGTCGACGCAGTCTACTCCCTTCTCGAGATCGCCCCATGCCAAGCGCCCGGCCTTGCGCCAATGCCTGCTTGTATCCATCAGGTGATTCTCCGTCTGGCAACTCTTGGGCCGTCTCTCCACGAAGGGGATATCGATGACGTCCATGACTTCCGGATAGCTGCCGTTCCCATACGCATAGTCGCCTGGGTCGATCGCTTCCCATGCGCGTGTGGTCACGGGCCTCACCCATTCCCCGAACACGCCTGCCTCATACACCTTTCCCGCCACGCAACGGCCTTGATACTTGCGCGAATTGGCAAGGCACAGCACGGTCTTTGTGTAGTTCATGCGCGCTCATCCCCTCCCGAAAAGGATCGATCATCTGGGTGCGCCACTTCAACCCCGAAATGATCCGTGCTGCGACACTGCACAAGCGAGACGTCTTTTCCCGGGGCAACCGCTCCCTTAGTGCGACGAACCATTTACCGTTGACAGATCGTGGCAATTCGTCGCAACCCACGCCAAATGAAAATCCACACCGCCGTATAGGTTCTCAATTGCCACACTCTATTCGGGGTATGCGGGGCCGCTCTTTAATATTGGCTAGATAGTACACAGCGCACTCTTGACAATTCGCAATTCAAGATGTACAAGGATAGTGGCACACTAAGGCAGGGCAAGTTCCAGGGTTCTATTCTTTACGTCGTGGGAATCTCCGATGTCTGGGAGACCGTTGCGACGCCTAATCTCGACCTAACACGGGTCCGCTTTACTTTCCGTGAGGGGTAAAACGGGGCAGGACCGGCAAGGCATTCCTTCGAGGGAGACCGCATTGCCGGTTCACAACGCAAGGGAGGGCAATAGGCAGCAATATGGATCGATTTCGGGGAGTCAATTGCCACCAAACACAGGAGGAAAGAACCAATGAGACGCCTGACAATGATAGCGGCAGCGCTAGTCTTAGCTGGAGTTCTTAGCTTTCCGGCGAGCGCGACCTATCTCACGGTGACCAAGATTGGAGAGGGAACGGTCAGCCCGGGGATAGGGGCCAACAACCTGTCGTGGTTTTCGAGGGTAACCCTTCGTGCCACGCCCGCCGCGGGATGGGTGTTCGACCGTTGGGAAGGGGACATGAAGGGAAAACCCAATCCCTACACGTTCTACCTGACGAGCGACAAGACGGCAAGCGCCATCTTCCGCCCGGTCACTCCTACGTCCAGCAATGCGCTGGTCCGGTACGTGGGATATAACGATCCCACCACAAGCGCAACGTTGATAGACACGGATTCGCATCTGGGATGGGACGGCTACGAAATGTCGCTCAACTCGCAGAGCTGGCGCAGTGCGTCGGAAGTAGACCGGCCTTTGTGGCAGCACGATCTGACGATGACCGTGCCGTGGTTTTCGGGCGACGACTGCATCTTTCTCATCAACGGAGGCAGCAATCCGTTGAAGTATCCAAGTCCGGACTCGACGATTGCCTTGGTAGCAATCGCGCTGGGGGTGAAGTTCGCGCAGCTCGACCAAGTGCCGAACCAGCCGCTGTATTTCGCCGACGAGGTAAACAATGCCCGGACCGAGGACGAGATCCTGGCGTACAGTCTGGACAAGTATCTGTTGACGGGCGACTATCAATGGCCCGTTCACAGCGCCATGGTGAAGTCCGCGGTGAAGGCCATGGACATGATTCAGAAGCAGCGCAAGGAAGTGGATGACTTCCTGGTGATCGGGGCGTCGAAACGAGGTTGGGCTACCTGGCTGACGACCGCCGTCGATCCGCGGGTAAAGTACGTGCTTCCAATCGTAATCGACGTGCTCAATTTCCCCGACCAGGTCGAGCACCATTGGGAATCCTACGGGTTGTATTCGAGCGCGATTCAGGATTACGTCGATTTCAATCTGTTCTGCCGGGTGGATTCGGATCCGCTGGCAAACGACTTGCTGAATATCGTGGACCCGTACCGCTACATCTCCAAGTACACGATGCCGAAGTTTATCGTGAATGCGTCCGGCGACCAGTTCTTCCTGCCGGATTCGTCGCGGTACTACTTCCACGATCTTCCCAACCAGGCCCAGACGTGGCTCCGGTACTTCCCGAACAAGGACCACTACATGGAAGGCATCCTGGACGACTACAACAACCTCCTCGGGCTCCTGGCGTGGGGGTCGAACATCATGAACGGCACGGCGAATCCGCAGTACTCCTGGTACATCGACGGGAACGGCGCGCTGATCGTGCAGACGCCGAGCGGCCCGAATTCGGTGAAGCTGTGGCAGGCGACGAACCCGAATGGACGCGACTTCCGTCTCGAGACCGTTGGTCCGATCTACACCAGTTCGGCCCTCAGCGATCAGGGCGGCGGCACCTACATCGGATACTGCCCGCCTCCGGCCCAAGGTTGGACGGCGTACTTCGTCGAACTGACTTTCGGGACCCAGGTCTACACGACGGAGATCGTGGTCACTCCGGACAACGACCCGTTTGACGGATTGGGTTGTTGGCAATAGCGCCTGAGCGTTGACTCGCGAGCAATGCCCCGCCCCGCGGAAGACCGTGGGGCGGGGCAGACTCAAGACAATACGAAGCGACTGGTGTGAGGTGCCGGGAAGTTCCGCATACCTTCAACCACGGACGACGAGGATTTGAAATGAAGCAGAGCGCACTCGTAGGCCTAGCGGTCGTATTTCTATGTGCTGCCGGATTCTTGGCGTGGCGGTTGACGTTACCCGCTTCTGGACAGCCGGCCGTTCAAGCACAGATAGCACCTCCCGCCCCTCCCGCCAAACCGGAATGGTTCCAGGCCGAAGCGTCCTCGCAACCTGTGGCCGTCGTCGAATCGTCTGCACCCGCCGCGGCACAGGCCGAGGCCAAAGCGGCGGAGCCTGTCGCTGCGGCAAACACGTTGACGGCAGAGACCCTGGCGGGCACAAGTTGGCAGGATGGACAGATCAATGTCGCGTTCCTCCCGGATGGACGCTGGCAAATGAACGGGCGCATTTGCGCCAAGTGGGAAGTCTCCGGCGACAAAGTGCGAATCTACGACGACAAAGGCGAAGAGCACTTCGTCGACATCGTCGGCGATAGCCTGGCGTTCAATGGCCAGATAATCGGCAAGGCCAAGCCCTGATCCTCTGCGCGCGGGATGCGACTTCGGCGAGAGAATTCGCGAGAGCCGTTATCTCACTGTACTTCCACCTGAAGGGCGTGCTCGCCTGCTAAGCCTGAACGCCACACAATTCCGCTTCCATCGGGTATTAGGGCCGCGTTCGACTCGGAGTTCACCGACACGGCGTGCATGCCGCCGGGCAAGCGCACATGCATAACAACCGAGGACGGCGGCTTGCGCCCCGCTTCCGCGGGCTGGAAATTCACTTTCCCCAAGACCTTATGCGTAGACGCGTCATAGCGCAGGTCGTAGGAAACCGTTCCGAAGTGCGTTGCGGCATTGGAAATGCCCACGGTCGCGCCCGATGCAAGCCAATCGCGATGGGTGCCCAGGGCAAGGTGCAACTCGTCTCCCCGTTCCATAACGAGGCAATCGCGCACGGCGCGAACAACGGCGACGGGCGTCCACAGATGCTGGCGGTCACCGGAAATTTCCTTCACGCCCGGCTCCGCACCGCGTTCCTCGCACCATGTATACAGCGGTGTGCCGTGATTGAGCGTGGCATAGAGCAGGCCGGCGGCTTCATCGCCCTCCCCGCGCACGAGGTGGCATTCGGCCAAATTGTCCAATGCAATGGCGACCCACAACCCGGCCGGCATCCATCCCGTGTTCAACGGCAAGCCTCCGGGACTCATGTTGGACCGCAAGTGACGCATAGTCCCTTCAATGAGGGGATGATCCGGTTTGAGCGTTTCGCAGGGAAACAAGGCATTTAGCGCGCCCCATCGGCTGCCGCACGTCTTGCCGGGCACGCCGGGGATCCACCGATAGCCATCGCCCGCAATCGCGCCGCGTTCGAGCGCATCGAGCAGGTCGGCGCGACCGGTCTCGTAGATGCCGCGCAACTCCGCGACATCCTCCGTTCGTCCTAACACCTCCGCTGCCTCCATGGCTACACGGTCGGCAAAGACAGCCCACATGTTATGCGGCAGAAACACCCCGTACAGATCGTCGCCGTCCTTCAGTCCGCAATCGCCCATGCCGCGCGGCATGAGGCCGTAGGTTAATGGACGCGCCCCATCGACCATCACGCGGGTGCGCGCCCGTTCCTTTTCTTGCCAACGCGCACTCGCCACCAAACGGGGATACACCCACTCCAGATACGCCTTGTCGCCCGTCAAGCCGTAGTGCTCACGCACCGTCCACGCCTTGAACCCCGTAATCGCCCACATGAGATGGGCCCACCCCTTGGGGTCGGCCCAGTCGCCGTTTTCGCCTTGCTGCTCGATGCTCACGCGATATTGATCAAAGGCCTCCTTGTGCATGCCCAGTTGGTCCAAGGCGATGGCGACGATTGCAGTCTCCCCGGAACTGCCAGCGCGATAG
The DNA here is from genome assembly GCA_041662805.1 of Candidatus Hydrogenedentales bacterium. Lineage (GTDB taxonomy): Bacteria > Hydrogenedentota > Hydrogenedentia > Hydrogenedentales > SLHB01 > JAIBAQ01. Next base: position 12,774 of record JBAZRU010000120.1, read on the forward strand.
ACTTCCGTTCCCGGAGCGCCGGCGATGAGCCCACCCTCGACGGGCTCGCGCATGATGAACAGGTCGCTCAAACATGCATAGAATCCGTTGCGCACACCCGCATCCGGAATCTCGACACGCGACGCCTTGTCGAGCAGCGCGTGCCATTCCGCCTTGGCGGCGTCCACATTCGCTTGCCAGTCGGTCGTGCGAAGCGAGGGAAGGTCCGCCGTGTAGTTGCTATACGGACGAATGAGCCAGCCGACTCGCGTTTGCCCGGCTTCAACCTTCCACGTGGGACACAACGACGTGGCATTCGAGACGGGATATTCGTCC
>JBAZRU010000121.1:0-13082 GCA_041662805.1 Candidatus Hydrogenedentales bacterium
CGTCCGACCGCACCACATAGTGAAGGACTTCGCCCAGCCCCGTCGAGATCGGGCCAAGTTGCGGGCGGTCGATGCCCTCCGTCAATTCGACGGAGTTGAGTCGCTCGGAAATGAACTGCCGCGCATCGTAGATGCTCGTATCGTCGCTGAACACCGCCACGACTTGACCGAAGCCGAACTTCGACACCGACCGCGATTCGATAAGCCCCGGAAGTCCCGATAGGGCGACTTCGATAGGCAAGGCGATTTGTTGCTCAATCTCCGCCGCGTTCAGCGAAGGGGCCGTGGTGTTCACCTGCACCTGCACCGTCGACGTATCGGGGAACGCGTCGATCTCCAATTCGGCCCCGCGCCACACGCCAAGAATACACAACGCCAGGAACGCAAGAACAACAAAGACACGATTCTCGAGGGCGGCAGTCATTAACCTGTCCAACATACTCGGTGCTATCCCCTTTAGTGTTCTGCGCAGCCCGCGCCGAGTCGCTCTTTGAGAAATTCGGACTTCATGATGTTGCTGCCTTCGGTTACGATTTCATCCTCAAGCGCCAAACCCGCGAGAATTGTTATGCGTCCGTCCACGGCCGGGCCGGCTTCAACCAGCCGTGTTTCGTATAGGTCGTCTTCAATCCGGCGGAAGACAACTTGCCTTCCATCCACGTCCTGCACGGCCGATGCCGGCACGGTGACTTCATCTTCCTTCACAAGTCCCGCAATCGTTGCCCGCCCAAACAAACCGTCCTTCAACAGCCCCTCGGGATTCGCAATCACGGCGCGCGCTTGGACCATGCGCGACTGTCCATCGATGGCTGGCGCAATCCATTCGATCGTTCCATCAAAGGACTTTTCCGGATATGCATCAAAGCGCGCCTGTATTTGGGCGCCGGCGTGGACAGACGCAAGCCGGCTCTCGGGCACGGAGAGTTGCATCCACATTGCCGAGAGGTCCGCAACTTGAAACAGCGCCACGCCCGGCTCGACAGCCGACCCGTGAACCGCGGTACGCGCAATGACGGTGCCCGCGAACGGCGCGCGCACCGGCACGACGGATGCCGCCCGCCCCTTTACAGCGGTATCGACCTCCGCTTGCGTCAAACCAAGGTTGAGCAAATGCTGGCGCGATTCGTTTACGGCGCTCTGACTCACGGCGGATGCGGCCTGCGCCGCTTCAAGGTCTTGCCGCGCGGAGATCTCTTTCTTGAACAAGTCCTGCTCGCGCGACAGGGATTGACTGGCAAGCCGCGCCTCCGCGGCGGCCTTCAGATATTCGCTCGTAACTTGGGCGATCTCCGGAGACTGCACGGAGGCCAGCGTATCGCCCGCTTGCACAACATCGCCCACATCTTTGTGGACTTCGACCACGACACCCGTTACGAGAGGTGTCACGTTGGCAAGCTGATTCCGATTGAACGAAACCTGTCCCAATAGCTCTTGTCCGCCGCCCGACGTCGCGGACGCCGGTTGCCCAAGGACAATTCCCGCCTTACTTATCGACGCTTTCGATGCGAATCGCACCTTGAGCCCTTGTCCAATGGGAACGGTAGATAGCGCGTCCGGCCTGCATATCCCGCATTCCTGCTCAGGCAGCCGATGCTCTTTGCACATGAGCGTCGATGCACCCGGTGCGCCGGAATCTTCACTTTGGGCATGCCCGTGGCCGTCGTCATGTCCGTCGCTGGGCTTCAACTCCGGATGGCAAATGTAGCACTCGTCTTCATAGACGTCATGCTCGCCGCACCACATCCGGTTGGGATCGCGTGGTTGCTCCTCCGTTGTCGCGGCAAGGACGTGATCGCTGTCGGACGAAGCCTTCGCGCCGTTTCCTTTGCCACAGCTTGCGGAGAACATCGCCATCGAAACGATGGCAATTGAGAATAGGATTAACTTATTCATGGGTCGATTCCTTGCCTTGGCTATCGCTATTAGGAACGATGCCCGCGCCAACGAGGCGCTCCATGTTCGCGATAGCCAGTTGATAGACGATACGGGCATCCAAGATTTCCAGCCGCGCACCCACGACGGCACGCTGGGCGTCGAGTACGGCGAGGAAGTCGAACTTGCCGCGTTGATAGCCTTCTTGCGTCAACGCGTATGTTGTCTCAAGTTCGGGCAACACGCGCGACGCAAGCGACTCGGTTCGCTCCGCGGACGCCTGAGCCTCCGCATACAGCTCCGTGAGCTCGGCCACCAGTGCCGCGTCCCACGCGCGCCGCTCGGCCCCGTGCTTCTCCTCGTTCAATTCCGCTTCGAGAATGGCGCCCTGGTTTCGATCGAAGAGTGGAAGCGGCAAAGACGCTTCGAGGACGAACGAATGCTCCCACTCATCGCCCCCGGAGGTCGTGCGAGTGGATGTGAAGCCCTCTGTCCCAAGACTTCGGCTTCGCGCATCGCCTTCATCGATGGCCGTAGCGCGATACCCCAATCCGAGCGTTAGGTCAGGCACGCGCTTCGCGCGCTCCAAGGAAAGCACCGCGCCGCGCCGCGCCAATTCCGCCGCCCAACGCTTGAGCATCGGATGTTGCTCGCGTCGCGCGAGGATTTGGTCCAGTGTTGGTAGTGGCGAAATATGCGCGAAGTCGCCGACGGCTTCGGTAAACACCGGCTGAGTCGAACCCCACGCGATAGCCAGGCGCAGGCGCGCCTGCTCCAACTCCCGCTCTCGCTCGCGCAAGGCAATGCGCGCATGCTCCGCTTCCGCGCCCGCCCTCCGCGCTTCAAGCGGAGAGACGTTGCCAGCATCCACCATGCGGCCCACCGTTTCCGAGAGCTTCTCGGCCAGTTCCACAAGGGCCTGCTCTTCACGCAGGCGTTCCTGGGCGGCAAGGGTTTGCGCGAAACGCGTCACGACTTGGCCCACGACGTCGAAGCGGGCCACTTCAAAATCCCATTCCATCACGGCGCGCTCGCGTTCGGAGGTTGCGATGCGCGCGGCGCGTTTACCGCCCAACTCAATCACGTGCGAGAGCGTGAGCGTCATTTCAATGTTGCCCAGCGGACCCGCGCCGGATTGCGTCTCGCGCTCTATCTCCGCGAAGAGGCCTTCTCCGGAGAACGCGGAAAGCGGCGGCTCCCCAGCATCGATGGCCTGGCCCAATTCGTCGAGGGAGAACGAAGGCCGCACGCCCAGCGAACGCGTCACCGACTCGCGTTTGGCCCCGTCGCCAAGCTGAATGTTCTCGATCTCAAGCGACAACTCGGGGTTTGGGCGCAGTCGAGCCTGAACGATTCGAGCGTCGCCGATGCGCACGTCGTACGTAAACGGGACAAGATGGGGATTGTTCGCTAAAGCAGCGCCGATGGCCTGCCGTAGCGTCAGCGGCCCGCGCGGCTCCTCGAAAGGGACAGCGCCGTCCGAAAACGCAACAACGACAGGCAGAAGAAATAGCGTGATCCGCCACATGGATGAGACTCCTGTTCAAAAAGCAAATGGAAAACAGACGAATGGAACGGGGGAGAACAGGAGGGACGGATCAGATTCGCATCACCGCAAGACGGTTTGATGGGGGAGAGACGCGCTCGGCGTCAGTCGAATGGAAGGCAGACTCACCGGAGTCCGGCGCAGGTTGTGGCAATGCCGAATCCGTCAGGTTCGCAAGAAACAGGGCCGACTGCACTTTGGAAGTGGTCGGCAGCATCCTCGACAGCGTGTCGTTGGCGCCAAGCGGAATCTGCGTACAACTCCGGCAACCCTCTTCCGTATGCAGTTCACCACTTGGATGGGTCGCCTCAGAGCAACAGCCTGACTCGCCGCATGAGGTCTCGATGACAATGCCGCCGTCATCGCAGACGCAGACCACCAATCCCTTTGCGTGGTGCAACACCAGCGCGGCAAAGAGGAGCGGTATCAGCAGATATGGGACAGCCCTTTTCATAACGGAGATCATCAAGGAGCAAGGCGGGGTTTGTCAAATTTCAGGCGATTCAGGCTCTGGCCCAGGAAAAACGGCAAAGAGTCTCTCGCGGATCGGCCGGAGCCGGCGCACTGGTCACGCGGAGCGATTGGCGCAAAATCTCGGCGATTTGGGTATCGCACAACGTGGCAAAAAAAGTGCATTTGACCAAGAGCACCCCCAAATATAAGGCCTTTTCCTTCATGACGCGCCTCTCCACGCCGTTTTCCAGTGCAACGAACTCGCCTATATATATGGGACTTGTTCACAACCACGGGAGACGAACCCATGCAAAACTGGCTGAACCGGCTAAAGCGCAAACCACGCGTGCGCAAGCCAGCCAACACCCCTGTCATCGCGGAGACGTTTCGCGCCCACGTGCCGGCCCCGTCTCATCGCATCTCGCTCGTCGAGGACCTCAACGTCTTCAACCCCGCCGAAGGCTTCATCCGTCTGCCAAACGACACGCCCTTCGAGATGCTGCGCGTGTACCGCTTTCTGCGCGACGCCATCCCCGATATCTCCGATGCCGTGTGGACCTGGAAGCGTCTATGCCAAACCGGGTACGACATCCACATCGCCAACGCCTCCTCCAGCGACGCCAAGCGGCGCGCCGAGCGGCTCCTCCGCGAACTCGACACGCGCGTAAACAGCGGCGACCGAGGCATGGACGGCCTGCTCGACATCTTCTACACGTCGCTCTTCACCTATGGCGCGGCAGCCCTCGAAATCGTTCTCTCCCCCAGCCGAGAGACCATTCACGACGTGGTCCCCGTCGACGTATGGACCGTGCGCTTTCGCCGCGAAGACGGCGTGCTCCAGCCATATCAAGTGCACAACGGCGTCGAATCGGCCTTGCCGCGCGAACGCTTCATCTACGTAGGCCTCGACCGCGACGGCACCAATCCCTACGGCCGCTCCATGCTGCGCTCCATCCCATTTGTGGTGAAGATCCAGCAGCGCCTGATTGAAGACATGGCCAAGGCAACGCACAACGCCGGTTGGCCCAGGCTCCACGTGAAGTTCTCGCCGGAGGAACGCGACCGCAGCGAATCCTCCGATGCCCGCGACCAGCGCATCGCGGCAGCCTTCGCGCAACTCAACCGCAATCTCGCAAAACTCGAAACCGACCAGAACCTCGTCACCTACGACAACGTCGGCGTGACTCTGATTCGCGGCGACCAGCATTCCCCAGTCTTTTACGACAATCACAAAGCGATCGAAGAACAAGTCATCACGGGCATGCACCTTATGCCGATCCTCCTTGGGCGCAACTATGGCACGACCGAAACCTACGGCACCGCCCAATTCGAAATCGTCAACCGCCAAGTCGAAGCGGTCAATCGCAGCGTCAAGCGCATTCTCGAGCGCCTCTACGCATTCGAACTCGCGCTCATGTGGGGCAGCGCCTCCGTGCGCGTCGCCATGCGCGGCAATCGCACCGTCGATCTCCTGAAAGAGGCCTCCGCGCGCACCCGCGAAATCGCCAACGCCGTCACTCTCCGCAACGAAGGATTTCTCGACCAAGCCGCCGCCGCGCGAACGCTCGGGATCGAGCTGTCCGCGTCCGCACAACCATGAAGGAGCATCATGCCATGCCTCTCGAACCTTTCGTATTCAGCCGCGCGGGCCGTCTAATCGCCACGCGAAGCATGTCGTCCGAAGAAGACGTCGCCGCGAGCGTGAACCGTTTTGCGTTACGCCCGCTCGCGCCCGCCGAATTCGTCGTGTTCACGCTCGACCTCTGCCACAACGAAATCGACAAGCATTTCAGCCGCTTCCCCGACGAGGAACTCGCGAAGATCAACGCGTTGACCCCGGGCCGTCCGCTCATGGAGCGCCATGATCTGCGCGGCACGCTTCCCCGCGGAACCTTCTTTCGTTCCACGTTGCATCGAGAAGGCGGCCGCGTCTCCGTGCGGCCCGATGTCTACGTCATGCGCACGCGCGACAACGAAGACTTCATCCTCAACATCGAAGGCGGCGTTTACCGCGAAACCTCGATTGGCTTCTCCTTCGAGACCCCCGAGTGCTCGATCTGCGGCAAGGATCTCCGTACCTGCGACCACGTACCCGGCCGCGCCTACGGCGACAACACGTGCCACTACGTCATGCGCAACGTGCTCGACGTCATCGAAGGCTCCGTCGTCTCGTCCGGGTCGCAAGGCACGGGGTTCGTCGCGGCAGGCCCGCGCGATTCCACCGCGATAGCGGCGCGAGCCTTACCGCTCGACCTCGCGCTCGACCGCGCTCGCCGCGAACACCACGAACCCATCGCCCTCTGGACAAAACGCCCCTGGTCCGACGAATAGCGGAAGCCATCGGCAATGCCTACGTCCCTGCCGCTTCCGCTGTCCGTGCCCGTCCGTGTTAGTCCGTGTTTGTCCGTGTTTGTCCGTGTTCCCAACCCCCAGGAGAATTTCACCCATGTACTGGTCCATCTTGTGTGAAGACGCCTCTGGCGCGCCGGAATCCGCCGCGCATGCAGACGGACGTTTCGTGCTGCACAAACACAACGACGTCGAAGGCCCGCACCTCGATCTCCGCCTCGAGCAAGACGGCTATCTGCTCGGTTGGCGCATCGACGGCGTCTCGCTCGAAGGAGCCCCCTGGGCCGCCGAGAAAGCCCCGCACGCCGTCGAATGGCTCGACCGCGACGGTGACGCGCAACGCCAAGACGCCGGCACATTCTGCTGGCTCGAACGCAATGCGGACGAACGCGCCGTCCTGCTTCGCGGCGCCGCGGGCGACCGCGTCGTCCGTGCGCGGCGCGAGAAGGGCCTGACGCCTGGCACGATCCGGGCCGTGCGCGCGGCACTCGCCGAAGCCAACGCCTCGGAAGCCAACGCCGCACAACTCATCGCCGACGGGGCAGCCGCCCGCCATCGCGTCGTCGAACGCTTCTGCGGTCTCGGCCGCGAACTCGACGGCGACGCCTTCGACGTCGACACGTGGCGAAAGACCCTCGCCGCGTTGTCGCTCGAAGACATCCACACGCATCTCCGCGCCTACGAGGTGCGGTTCGACAAGAAGTATCCGCCCGCCCCGGTGTCGACGCCGGAACGCCTTCCCGACGAAGAACCGTCGCGCCGTTCCGGCGATGCGCTCGCCATCCTCCGGGGCTGACACAAACCACAACCAACAGGAGATCCATCATGGCCTATGGAGACATGGGAGGCGCGGTAACCGAGCTGGTCCTTACCTGCAAGTCGCCGTCCTCCGGCCCAATCGTCATCGCCCCCGGCGATGCCGTCAAACTCGCCGGTCCCTACACCGTCGACAACGCAACCACCGCCGAAGATCCCGTCTTCGGCCAGGCCCTCGCCGCCGCAAACGCGAACGGCCAACTCGTCCCAGTCAAAGTCCGAGGCGTATGCGTCTTCAACTACTCGGGCGTGGAACCCACGGTCAACGGCGTCGCCGGCATTGTCGCCTCCGACGTCGACGGAAAAGTCAAAGCGCCGGCTTCCGGCAACGGATCCGGCATCAACATCAAAGTCGACACGGGGGCCTCGCAGGTCCACGTGCTGCTCTAACAAGGAGGGCGTTATGCCTTATCGAGACGACATGGTCCGCGAACGAATCGCGTTCCTCAGCCAAGAACCCGACCGCCTGCGGCAAGTCCGCGGCCGCGACCTCTACGACAACCTGGGCTCGCTCGGCCTCACGCACACCCAGTTCTTTCGCGCCATCGGCACCAACGTCGCCGATTACTGTGCGCAGGAGTTCGGCGTCGATGTCGGCCGCATCACCGTGGACCGCTTCTTTCAAAGCGACCCCAACGCGAAGTGGCTCTTCCCGGACGTCGTGCGCGAGGCGGTCATCGCCGGCCTCAAGCACAAGCCCGTGTATCCGGAACTGATCGTCCACGACGAGCACGTCGCAGGCACCGCCTACGATGTGCCTTACGTCTCCGAATCGTCCATCGAAGAAGAAATGCGCACTGTCGCCGAAGGCGCCGCGATCCCCGAATCCGAGATCACCTACGGCGACCGCATCGTGCGCCTCGACAAGAAGGGCCGCGGCGTCATCGCGTCCTACGAGGTGATTCGCCGCATGTCCGTGGACATGCTCCGAGTCCACCTGCGCCGCATCGGCGAGCGCCTCGGCCGCAACCTCGATGCGCGCCTTGCCCAGGTGCTCGTCACCGGCGATTCCTCCGGTAGCGGCACCGCCGCCCCCGTGATCAACACCGCGGCATCCGGCTCGTGGACCTATGCCGATATCGTCAAGGGCTTCATGACCCTGACGCTCGACCACTACTTCACGCCAACGCACATGCTCGCGAACTCTGCCCTCGCCCAGACGATTCTCGGCCTGCAAGAGTTCAAGGACGCCGCCCTCTTCGACTTCGCGAAGTCCGGTGACCTGCCCACGCCGCTCGGCGTGCGTCTCGTGCCCCTGGTCGATCAGCCCGCCAACAAGTTGACGATCCTCGACGCGGGCTACGCCGTCGAAAAGCTCACCGAGCAAGACCTGCTCGTCGAAAGCGACAAGCTCATCAACCAGCAATGGGACCGCACCTACCTCACCGTCGTCACCGACTTCGCCGTCCTGTACGAAAAGGCCCGCGTCGTCGTCCGTAGCGACTGGTAGCGCCAGTCTCCAGTTTCTGGTCTTCGTACCGCTGGCTTCCAGCCGGTCTTTGCTCTGTACCGCCGGTCTTTGCTCTGTACCGCCGGTCTTTGCTCTGTACTCCCGGTCTTTGTACCGCTGGCTTCCAGCCGGCTCTTACCCCCCAGCGGGGGCGTCGCAAGGCGCCCCCGCCCCGCTTCCAAACTTACAGGAGATTCATCCCATGCCCGCGTTTACCACCGAATCCGCCGTTCGCCTCAAGTTCCAAATCTCCGATTCCATCATCGTCTCCTCCGATTTGGTTACGGCATCCATCGACATGGCGCACGAAGAGATACTGCGTGTGCTCGCAGGCGATGTCGATACGCAATCCCCGGAGAACGCCCTCGTCATCGGCGAGACCTTGCTTGCCGGAGCGCGCCTCTTCGAATCCCTCGCGTCGCAAGACGCCTACTCGCAAAAGCGCATCACGCTCGGCGCGAACCACATCGAAGACGGCGACCGTTTCCGCGCGCTCACCGCTGCTGCGGCCCTCGCGGAAAAGCAGGCCTGGTATCTCCTCGAACCCTACCTGCACCGCCGCCCATTCCGGACCCCGCTCGAAACCACCGTCACCATTCCCGTGCTGGGGGAGGACTAGCCATGCTTGTCACCTTGGGACCCTTCACCTTTGATCCCGCGCATACCGCTGTCCAGGAACGCCACGACGAAGTCGGCGGACGCCGCGAGCGAATCATCGAAATCTCCGGTCTTATCGTCGGCGAATCGACTGCCGACGCCGTTGAAGCGCGCCTCGACGCCCTGCTCGACGCAGCCAGCGCCGAAGACTACTCCGCTGACCTATCCGTTCGTCCCGGGCGCCGCCTCTGGGTGCGCCGCGAAAGCTTCACGCGCCAAATCGAATCGAGCGCGCGTGTTGGCTCGTTTACGCTGAAGCTCAAAGCCAAATCGCCGTTTGAGGAGGCCGTCGAACGCAGCGTGTATCCCTGGCCCATCGCGGACACCGGCGAAGTGTTGTACCTCGCGCCCGCGGGCAATGTGTTCGCTCTGCCATTGGTCAGCGTGACTGCCGTCGGCGACCTCGTCAACCCGGCCGTCTCCGACGGCGTGCGCACAATCGAATACGCGGGCATCGTTCGCGACGGCGTCACGCTCGCGTTCGACGCCATCAATGGCCGCGTCACGCTCGACGGCGAAGACGTATCGCCCTACACGGCGGGTGAGTTCCCGCGCCTCGAACCCGAAGGAACCACGCTCACGTACACGGACGATGTCTCCAGCACACACAACGCTTCGGCAACCGTCGAGTTTCATTCGCGTTGGTGGTGAGAATTCGGGGACTGTCCCAAGCGAGCCCCCAGAATTCGGGGACTGTCCCAAGCGAGCCCCGGCCCAGAATTCGGGGACTGTACCAAGCGAGCCCCGGCCTCAAGCGGGGCGAGACGGGACTGTCCCCGAATTCACGTCGACTACCGTAACCAACCCTGGGGCGAGACGGGACTGTCCCCGAATTCACCCCGAGCGACACCCGACTGTCCCCGAATTCACTTGACCACCCCTTCAACCAAAGGAAGCCACACGTGAACTACCGCATCGACATCCACGACACCTACGGACGCCGCGTCGCTTCGTTCACGGAAGCCCCGCTCATCGAGGCCGTGCGCACCAGCCCGGATCAGCCCGACCGCATCTCCGGCATGCTGCCTGCGGACGTTCGCGAACTGAGCCATGGCTACCGCATTCGCGTGTTCATCGACGGCGCGCTCTTCTGCGAAGCCCCCGTGATTGGCGTCACGCCCCACTGGAGCGACACGAGCAAGCTGATCCTCGACCGCTACGTGCGGTTTCAAGAAGCCATCGAGTTCGTCGCCGAGCAACCGCGCGACCTCCTCAACCCGCGCGTGTCTCGCGCCTATTCCAATGCCAGCACCGCGGCAATAGTCAAAGACCTTATCAACGCAGCCCTGGGAAAGCTGCACTACACCGTCGCCCACGCGGCATTCCCCGAAGGCGCGGAACGCGAATGGCACAAACTGCTCGCGCGCAAGACGCCCGAAAACGAATTGCAGATTGGCGGTATCGCTGCCGGGCAATGGGTCGCGGCGCCGCGTATCGATGCGTCCGGAGCCTATGCAAGAGACGGCGACACCATCGCAGGCATCAGAGTCGACGGCGCGCCCTGGCCCGACCTGCGGCTCATGATGGTCGACGCCGAAGAGACCTCAAAGAATGCGCACGCGATCAAGCGCCACCCCGAGGTCGCGTCATGGAACACCCCAAAGTACAACGCCAGCAAATACAAGCGTTGCGCCGATCAGGCCAAGTCCGCGCTGCAGGCCTTCATCGATTCGTACGGAATCGATCTGATTGAGCTCAATCCGCACAAGAATCGACTTGGCGCATTCGACGACCGCGTCGATGCCTATGGGCGTTACGTTGGCCTCGTCCATGGAGGCGAACGCTGCTTCAACGCCGCACTCGTCGAGCTGGGTGTAGCCGACGTTTATCTCTACGAAGATGGCCGCTACCACGTGCCGGAAATGGAGTTGAAAGACTTCTTCTCCTACGAGGGGCCGCACACTGATTCAATCGACCCCATAGCCGAGACGCTGGGAAGCTTCGACGCGAACGGCGGCATCCTCGAAGCTATCGCCGCGCTGGCTTATGCCGCGGGCGGCTGCACGTGGGCCATCGACCCCAATCTCGTCGTGCATCTCCGGCGGCAAACACGCCCCGACCGCGTGTGGCATTTCAACCCCGCCGAATTCGGCGTCACGCTCGGCTCCGATTCCTCGGCTCTCGTCAACGCGGTCACCATCGAAGCCAACCCCGTGTTGTCGACGGTCATCAAGTCCTATTCGCGCAGCGAAAGCATCGCAGAGTACGGTGTCCACACGAAGTACCTCGAACACTTCGGACTCTCCCGCGAAGACGACGCCGACAAACTCGCCGGCGGCCTTCTTGACGATGTGTCCTACCCAACGCCGGACGGATCGTTTGTGTTCTACCGAGGCAACGCGGACGTCCGCGTGGGCGACCTAATCGAAGTGCGCGGTGCACCGCTCCGCCGCGTCGAGCGCACCGCGGCGCGCGAATGGGGCGACCGCTACAGGAATCGCCTCGTGGGACGCGTTCGCGAAATCGCGCACCGTTTCACCGGCGACACCGTAACGACTCGGGTCGCGCTCTCGTCGCCATTGCGTAGCGTCGCCGATCCGCTCGCGTTCATGGTCCGCAGCCAACCCAGCAAACGAGCCCTGTTCCAATTTCGGCTCGATGACCTGACCGTCGGCCTGGATATCGGCTACCACCTCGACTGAAAAGTGCTTACAAGCCTAATCGGCCTTCAATGAGTCTAGGCCTCTTGGTCCCCTTGCTCTCGTTGTCTTTCAGGCTCTTGTCGTTCTTGTTGCCCCTGCAGTCCCTGCAGTCCCTGCAGTCCCTGCAGTCCTTGCTGTCCCTGCTGTCCTTGCTGTCCTTTAGGTCCCTTGTTCCCCTTCCCCCAACCAACGAAAGGAGTCCCCCATGGCCATCAAAGGCAAGGCCTACACCAAGACCTCCTGGTCCTTCGAAGAGCGCCCCGTCCCATCCTCAAAACTCAACACCTGGGACGACCGCATCGAGCTCGCCCTCGAACTGGTCCACAACCTCCTCAGCCTCGCATGGGGAGGCGGCGACGGCGTCATCCGCAAGGCAACCTCCGGCGACCTCGCCGTCGCCGAAACCACCCCGCCCAGTCTCGCCGTCCAGGTCAGCCCGGGCTATGCGTTTATCGCGCGCTACCCATTCCGCCTCGACCTGCCCTACAACCTGCCGGCCGTGGCCCCCCCGGCAACGCATCCGCGTATCGATTTGGTCGTCGCCCGCCTCGAAACATGGGACGTGACCATCCTCGCGGGAACCGAGGCGGCATCCCCTGTCGCGCCCAATGTCGCGGTCAACTGCCTTGCCCTCGCGCGCCTCTATCTCCGTCCCGGCATGACCGCGATTAAGTCCACCGACGACGGCGTCAACGGCTACGTCGTTGACGTTCGCACCTTTCTCTGACCAACCAACCAACAAACCAACTGCAAAGGAGTCCCACCATGAATGCATCCGAGATCCTGACATCCGAAACCGGCCTGACCCTCGCGGCCTCCCTGTTTACCGCCGCGTGGACCTTCTTCAAAGGACAGGAATGGTTTCGCAACAACAAGAACGAGCGCGTCCGGAAGGCGCTCGACGCCCTCGAAGCCGGCGTCGAGAAGACCTACGACTCCTACGTCCTCGCGCTGAAAGAGGCCAACCTGGATGGCAAGCTCACTGCCGCCGAACGCAAACGCGCACGGGAGCTGGCCAGAGAGGCCGCCATTATGTTCGGCACAACCCAAGGCATCGACGTGGCCCGCGAACTCGGCCGCGAATACCTCGACCTCTGGATCGAGCGCCTCGTCCGCAAAACCAAACCCGCCTCGTAGCCCTTCCCACCGATCCCGCCAAACGGCAGGGGCGCGTACTTCCTCGCGCCCCTGCCCCCCCCTTGAAGCGTCAAAGCAAGAAGGAGACCCCCCCCTGGAATCGTCAAAACAAAACGAGCCCCCCCTCCAAAATGCCCCGCGCCGATCCGTGTCGGTCCGT
>JBAZRU010000122.1:0-8769 GCA_041662805.1 Candidatus Hydrogenedentales bacterium
CGTTCCGATCATGTCGAGCATTTCCATGACTCAGCAGCAGAAGTCCGACCTTACCGCATACCTGAACCGGGCTGCGGCGGGCGTCAAGTAATGTTGTGGCGGCGTCGCCCCGTGGGATGATGCCGCGACAATTGAAAGTGACCTAGAAATCGGGGAGCCATGGGCGCAGAATGTTGCGCCCATGGCTCCCGCTTCTTGGGGTGACTGCCGCAAAGGGAAGACTACCTTTTCTTCGTCAATCTCTCGTCGTCTTCACCGCTGCGACGCAGCGATGAACGTGGTCAAAGCATCGACGTTACGCGCGAAGGTTGCCGAGGAGATCAGGCGAAGTGGGGCCTCTTCCGGCTTCTGTGCGAGGAACTTGCCCTGCTCAACCCATGCGCCACGCTCGTCAAGCGTAGCTGCCGCCTTCCGCGCATCCTCGACGATGTTGCGCGTGAGCTTGGGGGCTTTCATGTTCTTCGCTGGAGGCCTTGGCCCCTTACGCCGCGCGGTCTCGTGGCTCTTCTCAATCGTGGCCAGATCGTGGCCGCCCACAAAGGAATAGTGCGTGGGCATGTCGCTGTCGTCGTAGGCAATCACGTAATCCTTCGTGAAGTACAGAGGCTTGTTGGTCTGCAGTTCGTAGAAGCGGGCGATCTTCCCGTCGGGCCGAAGCGAACTCTTTAGATACGCGAGGGCCCGCGGAATCGGCTCCAGGAAACGCTCCTCGCCCGTGGCGTGATACAACGAGAGGAGTATCCGCATGGCGCCCTGCGATTCGCCGCCAGTGATCGCGGGCGGCTCGAACTTCCGCGCCCACGCCGGGTGCATGTCGGCGTCGTATTGCTGGGCCCAGGCAGGCTGCGGATGCGGCATCTGCGCGAGAATCAGAAAATCGCCGGCCTTCTTCGCCGCATCAACGTAGCGCGCATCGCCATAGGCTCGATGCGCATCGAGCATCGTCGCAATCGTGTCGGCGAGCGTGTTGTCGTTCAGCGTGTAGAACGTCTTGTAGTCGATGTTCGGAAACGTGCGCGACCACGTCTCGGGATAGGCCGCTTTCAGGACAGGGTACATCGCGGGATCGGGCGGCTCATTGAATCGTTGCGGCCAAGCGCCGTTCGGGTACTGTGCCTGAAGCAGCTTTTCCAATGCATACGAAACCGACTCGTGAATGGCCGCGTCCTTTTCGCCGAGGGCTTTGTCTAGCCGCATCAGAAACCGAACTGCGGACTGCGTCGTGTTGTCATCCAGCGTCGAGATGTTCTTCGTGCCGCCGCCACCCACGCGATACGCCACCTTCGCGCGCTTATCCGGAGCAAACTCGATCCGGTAATCCCACCCTCCGGACTGAAGCTGCCCTTTCACGAGCGCGTGTCCGGTTTCGACGGCCGCATCCAGAAGATAATTCTCCTTTGTTCTTTCGAAGGCAGTCAGGTACGCATTGCCTATCGTCGGCGTTCCTGGAGGTTGCACCCACGCGGTTGCGGCATCCGCCCTGCCTTCGCCTTCGCGGAGCGACAGGTCTTCACTGTATTTCCACAAGTACCCACCTTGGGTAGAGACCGAACCGCGAAAGAACGCCACAGCCCGTTGCAGCGCGGCGGATGCTTCGGAGACGGTTAAGGCTTCGGCTGCATGTGCAAACACACAAACCTGGCAGGCGCACAGAAGCGTTGCGAGACTGCGGTACATCATGGTTGTCAATACCCCCACGGGAGTCTACAGCAATCTTCCGAATGAATCAGCCTGTTACTGTCGACGGATCGATACGGCGCTTTCGCCGAAAGCGCCCTACCTTAGAGCGCCGTACCAGAATTCGCTCTACTTTGCGGCTTCTATCAACCCGCTTGGACGTGGCGGCCCTGCGTAGGGCGCGGCCCCGTGCTTTTCGCCGGAACTCGGCGGCACGGTTATCAACGCGGGATCGGTTGTTTCGGGCGCTTTGATAAATCCGAAGTAACGCCCCATCCAGTATCCCTGCAGCCAGCCAATGGGCGGCGTAACGGACTGCCCGCCGTCGCCGCCGTCGTAATGCAGCGCGGGTTGGCTGCCCCACATGGCCTTGGTTTCTCGGGGCGACATCGCGCGCGTGCCTCCGCAATACGGCACGTACCCCGGTTCGGGGGCGAGGTCGTCGCGGAATGAATTGCTGTAGCTGTGGCCGACGCAATCCAGCGGGAACTCGCGCAAATAGTTCGCAGCACGGTCGGCTTCGCAGTCATTGCCGGTGAGTCCGCCGTAAGTGAAGTTGAAGAACGGCACGTGCTGCATGCGCTGCACTTCCCAACTCCGTTCGAGACTGCGCAGGTAGATTGAGCGCAACTCGGGGTTGTCGGCGTAGGTCAGCAGAGGGACGTAGCATCGGAATGCCAGTTCATCGTCCCATGGCACAACGAGGTCCGGCGGGAACGTGAGCTTCTGTCGCACGGTGTAATTCTGATAGCCCCACTTCAGCAATTGTTGAAGCCCCTGCTCGAACTTCGGGTCTCCGGACAACGCAAAGGCCGTCCACACATAGGTCTGCGCTTCCATGCCGTTGAGGCCGCGCGCGTCGAACCCGTAGGGCTTCAACAAGTATTCGGGATCCCAGCGCCCCCAGCGCGTGGGCTTGCCGTCCATATCGCGCAATACCCACCCGTTGTCCATAATGTGCGAGGTGATGTTTGTGATATGCCGCTTGGCGCGTTCTTTCTCCGGGCCTTGCGCCACGAGATCATGAAACAACGCCACGGAATAAAAATGCCCGTTCACTTCATCGCTCGACGTGTCGCCCTTCCACTTCCACAGGCCGTCGTCGGAAGGATACCACTTCGCGGGAAGCCCGCCGGATCCCCCCTCTGCAATCGTTCCCTTGTCGCCCTGCACGGACCAAATGGCGCGCGCGATGAAGCCATCCTTTGGCGTGATGGCATCGAGCCAGATCATGGCTTCGAAGGCGTCAAGCGCGGCAGCGCGAACCGTTTCGTCCTTGGTCACGGCATATTTGAAACACAAGGCAGCCAAATACTCCGCCGTGTTGCCGCCGTCGTTATCGCTGATCTCGCGAATCCATTCCTTCGCGGCAGGGTCCCAATAGAGTTGGTGGATAAAGCCCAGGCGTTTGTGTCCCCATTCGTTGAGTTCGCGTTCGAAGTACGCCGCTTTCTTAAGCATCGTGTACGGTTCGTAGCGAATGATGCCAAGGCCCGCGTCGGTGGCGACATAGACATCGTGGCCGCTCACGGCGATGTCGTGCACGTTGTCGCCGGGCAGCCAATGCTGCGCGCCGAAGTAGTGGTACGCGTCGCCGGTCTTGCGAATCGCGCCTTTGGTCGTACCGATCCAGAGGTCGCCGTCAAAGCCTTCCGCCAAGCAGGTGGTATCGCGATAGGGCAATCCGTCCGCGCCGGTCAGTGTGGTAACAGCCATCCCGCGCAACACCGAGACGCCCTGTTCCGTCGTGGCGTAGAGGCGGCTACCCTGGACCATCATGTCGCGCGTGACGCGTGATTGCATCTCGACCCAATCGACGGGATTCGGCACGAACTTCGCCCCTTCAAGGAGGGCAATGCCGCCGGGACGCAGCATGTAGAGCGTTCCGCTGTATGAGCCGATGCGGACGATCGGGCCAATGGTCACGGCGTTCATCAACACCTGGCTTCCGTCGTCCATCACGACGGTGCTGTCGCTCGACAGGTAGCCCGTCGCGGGACGGATGTCGACAAAGGCTCCATTTTCATAGCGGTAGATGGCGTCACGCGTCGCGGCGTGCACTTTCCCGAGGTGGACACAGAAATCGACGAAAGGCAACTCAGCGACACGGGTCCACGCGCTGCCGTCGAAGCGATAGGCCTCCTTCTCGGTCGCGGCCCAGAGTGCACCGTCCAACGCGCGCAACCGTAGCACACCGCGCGGGGCGCCAGGGGTCTCGCTGAGCGCATCGCCCTGCACCGTGCGCACTCCGCCGTCCGTCACGGCATACACCTTATCCTTGTATGCCGCTACCGCCGTGATGGGGCCAGGCGTGGGAATCTTCTGCCCAGCTTCTTGCAGATACACGTCATCCGCAACGGGCTTTTCATGGAGCTTCGCGGGGGGCGCTAGTGTTGCGGACCACGCGGAAGGGAGGGTGAGCAGCATTGCGAAGAGCAGGATTATGGTGCGTACGTGTGGCATGTCCAGGACTCCTGTTCGATTGAGGAACAACGTGAACCGGCGGGAAGTAGAGTAGCACACCGCCAGCGGGACGGGCACGGACCGCCACGGACCGCCACGGACATACACGGACGAGCAAGGACCAGCACAGACCAGCCAAGACGGATTGGCGTGGGACATCTTGGAGGGGCAGGGCACCCGATCATTTTGACGATTCGAGGGGGGTGTCCCGCGCGGGGCTGTGGTATGGAGTCGGGAGTACGGAGTTTGGAGGAGTTAGTTCGTTGCACTCGTTAGTCCTATCCATCGATTTCGCCGTTCTGACACGGATGAAGAGTGAAGAGCAGGAACCGCGAAATACGCGAAAGACACCAAAGCAGAGGAGGCGTACTGAATCGACATGATTCACAGGATTGACAAGATTAAAGAAGCTCTTTCTAGGCGGAGTGACAAACCACCTGCCGAGATCGCTGCAAGAGCTTTTGCGAGGAAATGACAGACGGCAGTACGAAGAACCAATACCCTGGGCAAAAGGCGGATTGTATCCGGGCATTAAGTAGACACTTGTCGATTCTCGAGGGGAAATTGCCCGCTCGCATTCTTTTAGACGCGGACCCCGAAAGCTCTGGACATTTGCGGACAAAAGTGCTAAACTCGCACTTGCGCCAGAATGTGCGTTGCGACCACTGGAAATGAGTGAGGAGAAGCTGTTGCCGCAGTCATTGAGACGGGCGGTTTATGCGGGCCTCCGCGATTGGGCCACTTGTTCTGTAAGTGCAGTAATGCCAGTTGCTTGCAATGAGAGTAGGAGCCATTCTCGGCAGGATGTGGTCACACGAGAATGCATTGCTTGTCGCGCGAGAGGCAAGCTCGCGCATAGGCTTGTCGAGTTGATGTGCGGTGAAGCCTACAGTTGAAGCAATCGACCAAGCGGGAAAAGGGCGGGTGGAAATCTCGGTGAGTGGCAAGCCGTTCACCAGGTATCATGATGGGAGTAAATGGGTTAGGCCGTTTCTTCCCCCGGTAATTCGACCGGATGGCGATCAAGTGACGCGTTACGGTCCCGCGGATAAGTCCGGAATAGGAGACCCGAAGGACCATCGCCAGCGCAGATCAATTTTGGGTGGCGTACGGTGAATACGATGAAGTTGTTAGCTGACCGGAAGACAAAGGACATGGATGGCGGCGATACCCAGCGTGGTGGCGTATGCGGGACTACGGTCGTATGACGGCCAACAGTCTTGCGTGGAGTTACTACCGTCCCGAGAGCGGAACGCGTGGAGACATGGCGTTCGGTTTGGGGAGCGACACGACGCGGCGCTATCGGATTTACATACATCGAGGCGATGCGCGAACGGGCCGGGTGGCGGAGCGGTTTCATGACGATATTTCGCCGCCCCAAGTGACCGTGGGGTAGAACGAACCGACAGGAGATCGCGGGCTACCATGGCGAAAGCGAAGGCAAAGACAAAAGCGGCAGCGAAGTCGAAAGCAGCCAAGACTACCACGAAAAAGGCTAGCGCTCCCAAGGCCAATAAACGGGCTGTCGTCCGGTCATCCGCGAAAGCGAAACCCACCAAGGCGGCGCGTCCGCCCGCGAAAGCGAAGAACAAGAAGCCTGTCGCGGCGGCGAAGAAACCCGCTCCCGTTGCCGTGAAACCGAAGGCAGCCAAGGCAGCGGCGCCACCTCCGGCCGTGAAATCGCTCGCGCCACGTCCGATTCAGCTCAAGGTGCCCGTTTCTCCGAAGCCCGCCTCGAAATCCACACTGCTCCAAACGTTGCCGAAGCCGAGCGCTCCTCGCATGAAGATTCTCTCCCGGGAATTCATGTTTGAAGTGGCGAAGGCTATCCGTGTCGCGGTGGAACCCCTGGTGCGTTCGGTCAAAGGGCGCGAAGTGGTGGGTTCGGCGACCAGCGGAGACGCGACGTTCCAACTCGACAAGGCCGCGGAGAAGGCGCTGCTGACCTTCTTGCGCGACGCGAAACTGCCGGTGGCGTACTATTCCGAAGACGCCGGATACACGACATTCACGACCGGCCAGCCTCAGCACCTCTTGATAGTCGATCCGATCGATGGCTCGCGCGCGGCAAAGAGCGGATTTGAATCGTGCGTGGTATCCGTCGCGAGTACGCGCGTTATCGAGCGCCCGCGCATCGGAGACGTAGACAATGCGTGTGTCATGGAGATAATGGGTCCGCGAACTTTCTACGCGGAACGCGGCAAAGGCACGAAGATTTTCGAGGAGGGAGTGCCGAGAAAGGCGAAGTTGTCCAAGAACGCCAATCTCGAATTGGTGTCCTGGTCGATGACCGTTCCGGCGCGCCCGGCGGAGTTGATATTCCCGACGGCGGCGAAGTTGATCGATTTGACCAGCCTGAAGGGTGGATTCTTCGCCTGCAACAGCACCTCCTTTAGCCTTACGCGCTTGCTGACGGGACAATACGACGCCTGCATCGACATCGCGAACCGGTTCCTGCGCGACATTCCCGAAATCGTGGAAGACCACTTCATCAACGCCGGCCGGGGTATTGTCCTTGGCATTGCTCCCTACGATATCGCCGCTTCCATTCTGATCGCGCAAGAAGCGGGCTGTGTCGTGACCGATGCGTACGGGTCGAACTTCGACGAAGTCCTGTTGTTGGACAGCAGCGTGGCCAATTTCCGGTCGCTGGTGGCGGCAGCCAACAAGGAACTGTACGACAAGTTGTTCAGTTACTTCGAGACCCGCATCCAGCAATACGAGCAACTTCTGAAGCGCCGCGCAGCTATCGCCGCGGGCGCTCGTCCGCACCCGGCCCGGTAGAGGCTAGCCAGGGTTTGGAGTTGGGCATCGCCGGAGACGTGCCGTGCGGCGCGTATTTCGGTGGGAAGCTTGATGTACTGTCCATCCTGCCTGCTCCCCGGTGCGGGTGAGGAGAGTAGGAATAGCCAAAATCCCGCGTATTCATGCCGTGCGAATCCCGCATTCCTAACGTACGCCCTCTGTTCCCAAACTGCATGCATTTCGTGAGCGCACTCGCTATGATAAGGGACTTTCGGGGGCGAAGTTTGCCTTGAAACGACACGGAGTATTTCCGGCAATTGATGGCGACGCGCTGGGGAAATGGGCTGAGGACGTGATTCGAATAATCCATACGGCAGACGTGCATCTGGACGCGTGTTTTGCGCGTGTGGGCATGGGTCCGGCCGAGGGCAGCCGGCGCAGGCAAAGCCTGCGAGACATGCTGCACCGCATCCTGCAGCGCGCCGTCGAGTGGCCCGCTCACGCCGTTCTCATTTCCGGCGATCTGTTCGAGCACGACCGGATCACGCGAGACACCATCACCTTTTTGCGGGCCGAGTTCGAGGCAGCGGCGCCGGTCCCCATCTTCATTGCGCCAGGGAATCGCGATCCGTTTGTGCCCGGCTCTCCCTATGCGACCGAAGTGTGGCCGGAGAACGTCACGATTTTTTCGAGTCCCAAGTGGACGGCCAAGGCGCTCAAGAATTCCGCGCTGACCGTGCATGGGGTTGGCTTCGACGGTCCGGAGCCTTCGGTGAATCCTTTCGGAAAGCTTGAGGTTCCCGTCGACGACCGCATTCACGTCGCGATTGCGCACGGCGCGGAGAAGAGCGCTACTCCGTTGGGCAAGAGCCTTTGCGCGCCGTTTAACGCGGGGGTTCTGTCGATACCGAACCTGGCGTATGTTGCCCTTGGGCATGTCCATGCGATGCGGTTGTTCGAGGGCGAGCACGGCACGCGTGTCCAATATTCGGGATCGCCGGAAGGGCTGGGATTTTCGGATACCGGGATGCGCCACTACCTGGAAGTGGAGATAGACGCACAAGGCGCGCACGTGCGTCCCGTGGCGTGTTCCAAGGCTACGTATTCCGCGCACACCATCGACTGCACGGGTTTTTCCTCGACGCAGGAGATTGTCGATGCCGTTCGCGCGTTGCCGCATGAGGGTGCGCAGACGCGCATCGCGCAGGTGACGCTCACCGGAATTGGGCGCCCCGAATGGCGGTATGAACTTGACGCCATGCGCGCCCGCTTGGCCGACGATTTCGAGGCGGTCGCGCTCGTGGATGCGATGCGATTGCCCGATGACTTCGAGGCGCTCGCACGGGATTGCACGAGCATGGGCGCGTTTGTCGCCCGGCTCAACGCCGAACTGGTCGACACAACCGATCTAAACCGCCGCCGCGTGCTGGAGCGGGCGCGCGAGCTTGGTTTGTCCGCGTTCCGCACCGCAGCGCTTCCGGCTGTGGCTCCGGAAAAGGGTTAGCGCATGCGAATAGCGCGGCTCTGGATAGACGGTTACGGGCGGTTCGCAAGCCAGTCGGTCACGCTTTCTCCCGGCCTTCAGGTGATTTTGGGGCCAAATGAGCAGGGGAAGACGACCCTTCGGAATTTCATATCCGACATGCTCTACGGGCAGAAGCGCAATTCCACGCCGGACGAATACGACGAGTCGCACGAACTGCGGCGGCCCTGGCGGCATCCGGAGCGTTACGCGGGCAGGCTCACGTACTTGTTGGACGATGGGTGCGAGATCGAGGTTCATCGCTCGTTCGATACGGAGCTTGATGCCGTGCACATATTCGACCGAACGCACGGACGCGAAGTCACGGAAGATTTCGAGCGGTATCGGAACAACGAACCGAA
>JBAZRU010000122.1:8789-11085 GCA_041662805.1 Candidatus Hydrogenedentales bacterium
GACACCTGGGTTTGACCAAGGCGGTGTTCACGAACACGGCCACCATCGGGCACCTGACGCTCGAGCATTTGGGTGACGAGGATGCCCTCGACCAGATTCGCGAACGGATTCTGTGCCTTGCCGATTCCTCCGAGGAAGCAGCCACGGCCGATACCGCGCAACAGCGGTTGATTGAACGCATTCAAGCCATAGGACGCCCGGCCGTCGAGACTGCCAAGCCGCTGCCAATTGCGCGCGCGCGATACGAAGAGTTGGAGCGCGAACGCGCGGAAGCGATGGCGGCGCACGACGCGAGCACCGAACTGGAACGCGAACGCAGCGCGTTGCGCGAGGAAATCGCGTCGCTCAACCGCCGGCGTTCGCAGTGCGAAGAAGAGCTGCACTCCATCGAGAGCCGGGACCGGCTTCAGCGCTTTATCGAAGTGCAGCGGCTGCAAATCCGAATCGACGATGTGACGCAGAAGTGCTTTGCGCTGAGCAGCGTCCGCGAATTTCCGCTTGAGCACACCCCCGAGGTGCAACGCGCCGCAAACGGTGTCGCCACCGCGCGCGCCCAAGTGGAGCGCACGCGCGTAGAGATGGACGACCTGCGGCGGCAGTTGCAGGCGGAGTTCGAGCGGTTCGGCGGCGCGGAAGACCAGTCTTCGGGCGATGTGCCCGAGCACACGGAGCGCGAGCTAGGCGATTTGGAGGCGCGGATTACCCGGCTGACGGAACGCCTCGACGCGCTTGAAGAAGAACGCACGAAGGCGGAGCAGCGCTTGGCCCAGGCCCAACGGGACCTGGAAGCGGCCCCGGATTTCAGCGGGATCGATACGGACCCCGTGGAGTGGCTGAGCCAGTTGGCGATGTCGCTTCGCTTGGCCGTTCAATCGCGCGACAACGAGGCGGAGAAGCTGCGCCGGTTGCGCGAATCCATCGACAAGCGCCAGGCATTGGCCGTTAAACCCGGTTGGGTTTTTTCGCGATTCGAAGACTTTCACGCGGAGGCGCGCGAGTACGAAGTGCAATTGCGCGTGCATCACGAGCAATCGGCGGCGTTGCAGGCTTCGCTCGAACGGTCGCGCGCGCTGGCTCAGCGCAAGGAAGTGTCGGCGCCCGGCTTCATGTGGGGCGCTGGCGTCTTGACCGTTTTTGGGGCGGGCTTTCTCATCGCATCGGCGTTCTTCACGCAGCCGTATCTCTACATCCCCGCGACCCTCTGCTTTGCGTTGCTTGTCGCGTCGATTGCGGCATGGATCATGGGGCGCGTCGCCGCGCGCCGCGCGCACATGGAAGTGCTCGAGATACAGGACGATCTGCTCCGGCTGGATGAGGAGACGGAAGAGCGCCGGGAACGCATCGACAAGGCGGTTGCCGAGGCAGGCGTCTCCTCGTTGCGCGAGCTTGATGCGCTTTACGAGCAGTACACGCGGACAAGCGCCGAATTGAAGGCCCTGCGCGAGACCCTCGCGCAGCAGGAGCACTTGGCGGAAGAAGAGGACGAGCGTGTGCAGGGCCTGTTCGCCAAGGTAAAGGAGACCTTCGAGAAGTTTGGCGAAACCATCTCCGGGGAAGACGACATTCAAAACGCGGTCAACCGTACGATCGCGCGGTATCAGGAGTGGCGCGATGCCAAGCGCCGAATGTCGGAAAGCAAAGACCGGCCCGCGCAACTGTCCGCGCACTGCGAGAAGATCCAACAGGAACTCGAGGAATGCCGGCGCGAGGAAGTGAGCCGCGCGCTTGACGTGCGCCAGACGATGCGCGATTCCGGGTTCCGCGAAGAATCGAAATACACAAGCGCGTTGAGTGCATTGCGCGCCTACCGGATTCGTAGCGCGGACTTGCGCCAGAAGCGCGGGCGTATCGATGTGTTGAAAGAACGGGCCGCTTCGCTCGACTGGCGGTTGGAGGCCGAGCAGAAGGACTCCGCCAAGCAGGAAGAGGGGTTGGCGCGGCGCCTGGCGCTGGGCGGGGCCGATTCCATCGAGCATTGGCACGACCTCGCGAAGCAGGCGAAGCAGTATCGCGACGCGTGGGAAGAGCGTTCGCGGCTGCAAGAGAAACTCGACTCCCTGCTCATGGGAGACACACTCGAAGCGTTACGCAAAGCCGTCGAAAAGGACAGTCCCGCCGTCGAGTCGTTTCGCCGGCTGCCCGCGGTCGTGAAGGAGGAGTTGGAGAACTTGCGGACCGCGCTGGCCGCGCGGTCGAAGCAGGAGCACGAACTGCAACTCGAAATTGCAAAGCGCACGGCGGGCCAACGGTCGCTCAGCGAGATCGACGAGGATCTTGCGGTCGTGAGGTTGCGCAT
>JBAZRU010000122.1:11095-13002 GCA_041662805.1 Candidatus Hydrogenedentales bacterium
GCGGCAGTCCTTATCGAGGAAGTGGCGCGCGACCGTCATTCGCGGATAGCGCCCCGCATGGCGACGCTGGCGGGCACGTATCTGCGCGATATCACGGGCGGCGTCTACAACGAGTTATTCATCGGTCGGGACCTGCGCATATCGGTACGCATTCCACAGACCAAGAAGTTGAGTGAGGGCCCGCGTAACGGCCTCAGCAAGGGCACCGTGGATCAGATCTATCTTGCCCTGCGGTTGGCGCTGGTGCGGAGTTTGAGCGACAGCGGGGAGAGCATTCCGCTGCTGTTGGACGATCCCTTCGCGAATTATGACGATGACAGGCTGGCCAAGGCGTTGAACCTACTGCGGCGCATCGGGGAATCCAACCAAATTCTCTTGTTCACATGCCGTCAAGATGTGGCCGAGGCGGCTACCCTCATCGGCGTGCCGATCCTCACACTTTAGCAACAGAGGCCGCGTACACTTGCTTCCAAGCAATTAGGAGCACTTGCCATGTCCGATACAAGCAACGCCGCCGTAATTCTTCTGAGCGGAGGACTCGACTCTTCCGTATTGCTGTTTCATGTGACGCGCGATCTGGGGCGGCGTCCCGTGTACGCACTGAGTTTCGAGTATGGGCAGCGCCATTCGAAGGAACTGGAATGCGCAAAGTGGCAGGCCGATGCCGCCGAAGTGGAGCAGCACCGCATCGTGGATCTGTCGTTCCTGGGCGGGCTTGTGCGTGGGACATCCGCGCTGGTGCGCGGGGGGCAGGCGGTTCCCGATTTGAAAGACTTGAGTGCGTCCGACCTTGAACAGCCGCCGACTTATGTGCCGAACCGGAACATGATTCTGCTGTCCGTGGCGGCGGCCTTCGCCGAGTCGTGCGGCGCTTTTGATGTCTTCTACGGCGCGCAAGCCCTGGACGAATACGGGTACTGGGATTGCACGACGGACTTTCTCAACCGCATCAACAGCACGCTTGCATTGAATCGCCGCAAGCCCGTGACCATCCACGCGCCGTTCATTCGCAGCAAAAAGGTTGATTCGGTTCGCCTTGGCGCGACGCTGGGCGTGAACTTCGCCTACACGTGGTCGTGCTATCGAGGGTTCGACAAGGCGTGCGGCACGTGCCCGACCTGCGTTGAGCGGATGAATGCATTCCGAGAGGCCGGTCTGAAGGACCCACTTCCCTACACCTAGCAATCATTCCCTGCTGTCCCCGCGGAAGCCGGATGCTATAGTAAAGACGTGTCCCGGTCTGGAGGCTGCATCCGTAGTGGACGAAGGGAGGATAAAATCATGTTGGTAGTGTTTGTTCACGTGCACGTGAAAGCCCATTGCCTCGACGCGTTCAAGGCGGCAACGATTGAGAATGCGCGCAACAGCTTGCAGGAGCCGGGCGTGGCCCGCTTCGATCTCGTGCAGCAGCAGGACGAACCGAGCCGGTTTGTCTTGGTGGAGGCCTACCGCACGCCGGAAGCTCCCGCGCGGCACAAAGAGACGGCGCATTACGCGAAGTGGCGCGATGCGGTCGAACCCATGATGGAGTCCCCTCGCAAGAGTGTGAAGTACGATAGTATCTATCCCGCCGAAGAGGCGTGGTGAAGAATTGACGCGCGGCTTTTGACAAGCAATTGGCGGGTTGCTACGATTCGCGACGTTCCGCGGCGAAGTCTGCCGCAACACGAAAGGCATAAGCGATGGCTACAAAGCTGCGCATTGGATTCATCGGGGCCGGGGGGATTTCAGCCGGACACTATCAACGGTTGCTCGCCACGAACAAAGCGGTCGTGGTCGCACTGAACGACCCCAGCAAAAAGTCGATAGAGCGGTTTCACGCGCGGTGCCCCGGGTCGGAAGCACTGCCCGTGTATCGCGACTACCGCGCCATGCTGAAGGCGGAGACGCTCGACGGCGTGGTGGTG
>JBAZRU010000123.1:0-12954 GCA_041662805.1 Candidatus Hydrogenedentales bacterium
CCGTGCCCGAAACACTCTGCATCCGAGTAGCGACGGTATATACCCAGCGTCGCCTCCAACCCCGATTCCACAATCGAAAGGGCCGTGTCCTCATGCGGCAGACGACTCTCCAACGAGGAACTTACCCACCCAATTGTTTTTCGAAGTTCCCGGATGTCGCACTTCCCGAAGACCCTCTCCAACACGGACACGGAGCCCTCGCTCGCCCACTCGTACCCCGTCACTATCTTGAGCAGCGTTGTCTTGCCCGAACCGTTCGCACCGATCAACGCCCAATGCTCCCCTTGGCGTATCGTCCACGAGACTCGGTCAAGTATCCTGCGCCCCTTGCGTACAAACGTGATATCGCGCAATTCAACGGCATTCATTGCTTTCTCTTTCCGATTGATGTGACGTGAGCGTCACGTTGTCGATGGCGCGCTGGCGGGGCTCGCTTACGCCTCGCCGTTCCACCCGTCCGCCCCGATCAGAGGGACGAACACGCAGCCGGTTCCGCGTTCCTCGCGAAAAACGCCTTCGTGTCGCGTAACGCGGAACAGCTCTTGCGACTCCCTGGCGCCCACGGGGCAAACCAGCCGGCCCCCTTCCCGCAACTGTTCGCAAAGCATCGCCGGCACGCGGGGACCCGCGGCCGTCACGACAATCGCATCATAGGGCGCGGCTTCTACCCAACCTAGCGTTCCGTCGCCAATATGCACCGCCACGTTTGTGTAGCCCAGGGAATCCAGAAGCGCGCACGAGCGAGTTGCCAGTTCAGGAACGCGCTCTACACTTACGACCCGGGCAGCGATGTTGGCGAGTACCGCACACTGATATCCCGAGCCAGTGCCGACCTCCAAGACCGAGTCGCCCGGTTGGATCGCAAGCAATTGCGTCATCAATGCCACCATGAACGGCTGCGAGATAGTCTGCCCATGGCCAATCTCAAGCGGACGGTCATCGTACGCATGCCCCTTCAGGGCATCCGGCACAAAACACTCCCGCGGAATGGTCCCCATCGCTTCCAAGACGTGTGGATTGGAGATTCCTCTGCGCTTGAGTTGGACCTCTACCATGCGCTCACGGTCTTCGGCATACAGGTCACATGATGGATCGATGGGCTTCTCCCTCCCCAACCAGCGCCCGACAATTCCCTGGCGCGGCACAGAAATCACCCCCGTCCGTAGATGGCGGCAAGTATGAAGAAGCGGGCAAACCAAATCACGACGATCGCAGCAATCGGCCCGAAGTCCAACGGACCCATTGCCGGCAGAGCCCGTCGTATCGGTTTCACCAAGGGATCGACAAGCTGAGGAATCCAGCGCCACCTCGCCGAATACAGATCAATCTCCAAGAAAGACGCAAGCCACCGCACGAGAATGAGAATCATGTATAGCGTCAAAAGACTATAAATCGCGCGTCCAACAATCATGAAAGCCGGAACTCCTTGACTCGCGTATGGATGGGGCCTTGAGGCGTTAATTCGCTCGAAAATAATGACACACTCGTTGCCGTGAATGCACCAAACTCGGTCTCTCGTTCGCGTTCAATCAAGACCGCCAGTTCGTCAACGCTCGCACGCGACGTTGGGACAGCCTCCCTGGACCGGCCTCCGTCGCCCTCTCGCAGGCGCGCCAACGTAATGTGCGGGTGAAACCTGCGCCCTTCCGCCTTCTGCCCGATGGCTAGCGCCCCCCATTCCGCGATACCGTGGACGGATTCCAGCGCCCCCTCTAAAGGACCAACACCTGCCCATACGACACTTGGCTTCCGGACGTTCGGAAACGCCCCGATGCCTCGCACCGACAATGCGACCAGTTGCGCCTCCGCGAATCGCGGCTCGACATGCGCTATCAACATGTCTGCTTCGCGCTGGCCAATGTCCCCAAAAAAACGCAACGTCACGTGCATGGACTCGGCCTTCACCCACGACGCGCGGACATGCGCATGCCTCAGCCGCCCAGCGGCATTCAGAAGCTGACGCTTGATCTCGCCGGGCAATTCAATCGCCACAAAGGCCCGCATGGACGGTCCTCCTATCCTGCCGCGCAGGACCTCCCCCGAATATCGCCGCGAAGCCGTATGGAAGTCAATTGGAATTGCGTGGTAGCATGCAGGAAAAGGAATGCATTCAAATGCTTGAGAAACTCCTGGAACTCCTTGCCCCGCGTCCCGCCCAGTCGCCCGAAGACCAACATGAAGTCCTCCGCCTCGCAACGTGCGTCGTGCTGCTTGAGGTCGCCGGGGCCGACGATGAGTTCTCGGCTACGGAATGCGAACACATTATCCAGGCGCTGCGCGCTCGTTTTGAGCTGGACCAGGATCAGGCCGAAGAGCTGATTCAAACAGCACAGGATCGTCGTCAAGAAAGCAGCGGACTCTGGAAATTCACCAATCAGATCAACCAGACATGCCGTCTTAAGGAAAAGCTCGAAATCATTGAGGAAGTGTGGCGCGTCATTTACGCCGATGGCACCCTTGACGGCCACGAAGACTATCTCGTGCACAAGCTGGCGGAACTGCTCAACCTCACACACCCACAGCTAATTGCGGCCAAACTCAAGGTTTCCCGAGCCAAAGACTAGCGCTAAGACTTGCTCACATGACTCAGTCCACGCGAATCTCCACCCACACGATCTTCCTTTCCGCCGCTCCCCCACTCATCCCAACGGAGTTGTAACCGTCCGTTAGTGCGGACAATGGCGCTGAGAACCGGAACGCCTTCTCGACGCCGGGAAGCACGCTCAAGTCTTCGACCGCGCCCGCGGGATCGCACTTCGTGCCGTTCAGGGTCACCTCCAATGCCTTTTCATCCACGGCCTCCGTCGTGTCAAAGCCAATCACCACCTCGGCCTCGCCCGTCTCCGGCTTCGGACCGGCGTATATTTTCACCACCGGATTGGCGTTGAGGTCTACCGGAAGCTGCGCGCCGTTCGATACGCCCGAGGGCACCGTATCGTGATACGTGCTCGCAAATCGTCGCGCCTTCCCCGTCAATGTCTTTAGCGACACCCCTTCTTCAAGCAAAGCCCGATACGCCTCCACGCCCCCGTGCATCGGAGCCGGGTCCATGTAATTGAACAAGTAGATTGCGTCGGCTCCTCGCTGCAGGACGGCGGACGCAAATCCTCTGGCCGACTCCAAGCTGTTCACAATCTGTTTTCCACCGGGGTAAGCGGCAATCAGAATCTCGCCCCCCGCCGCTAACGTGATGTTCTTCGCACTGTCACCCAGCCGAACACGCCATTCCTCGATCGGGATATCGAAATCGATGCTCGCCCAGAACGGAGTCGGAACTAGCATATCCACCAGATCTTCCTTCACCCACGCGACCCCGTCCATTCCCAAACCCAAAGCAGCATCCGGCGTCGCCGGCACCCGAGCGCCCACCAATACGGGATGCCCCCGCTTCACCGTCCATTCGCGCGACAACACACGCACGTCCCGCATGAACTGAGTCAGGATTTCACACCCTTCGGCCTCTTTGCCGGGCTTGAAGTGATATCCAAAGCGCATCCAGTCCAATTCGATTCCATCGGCGTCGTATCGCTCGAACAGCTCTTTCACATAGGCCATTGCATGTTCACGCACCTCCGGAATCCCGAAATCCAGCGCGCGATCATGCCATCCGCTGGTGCTCCCCGGAACGCGCCAATACTCCGGGTGATTCACCCAGAATGTGCTGTGCATGAAGTTCTTCGGATTGTCCACGTCATGAATGTCGTTCATTCGCATCGTCAGCCAGGGCGAAATCCCCTTCTCCCGGCTGCGTGCTATCCAGACGGCATACGGGTCCAAGCCGCGCTCGAACAGAAGCCGTGCATTATCCACCCACTTTCGGCAGACTTCGTTATCCGCCGGAACCACCTGCTCCCCCACTTCCCAAATCGAATCCCTTACGGCACTCTCATGACTTGCCCGCATCGCGTTGGGATTGAGAAACAGATGGGTCACGGCCGTCCCCGCGTATTGGTCCACAAAGGCGTGTAGACCCTCCATCGTCATCTCATCGGCACTGCGGAATCCGTAGAAGTGGCTATTGTCTTCGTTGATGATAAATGGGACCCGGCCGGAGGACGCCCCCGGCAAAGGTACGGACACTGAAAGACACAGCATAATCGCCGCAACCATAGTTCCCCTCTCCTTCTACGCATCGCGCCCGCTCGGCAGCGGACGTCTACGAGATTGGCCGAATCAAGAACGCCCGGCACAGAGACCGGGCGCTACAAGAAAAACATGCTCCAATTTGACCAACACGAGTCGCCTATCTAATTGCGCGTCAATTCGCCTGGGGCCCCGTCCCACGTCGCGCCCTGACCAAATCGGTAACGATACGTCTCTTTGCCGGTTTCATCCGTCTGAATGCTCGCGGATGCTGCCGCCGCCTCGGTCCGATTGGACTTGCGCTCCCCTTCAAAGACACGATAGGAATACTGCACGAGACCGATGAACCCGCGCTCTGTTGCCGAACTCCGCGACGTGGAGAACGCATCCAGGACATGATACTCCTCGTATACTTTCACCTTCTTGAAGTACTTGCCGCGCATTTGGCTTTCTTCCTCGAAGACGATTTCGCCGTGGCGGCCGGCCAAATTCATTCGCTTGAGCTCGGTCTTTCCGATTCCATCCAAGCGCTCCATCACCTTGTCCGTACCCGATACGTACCCCTCGGGCTTCTCGCCTATCCCGAAGTCATACTTCACCTTCTCAATCACACTTCCGCCGGATGTCGCGCACGAACAAACTGACAAACAAACTACTAGGGCAAAAAAGGGTTTCACGCCTTATCTCCTTGCAAGTGCATGTGGGTGCAGATAGGACTACTGATTACATGGATTCAACGGCCTCTGCCGAAAACGCGCCCTGGGCGTGTAGTCGGAAGGAATGGCTAGATTCTAAGGCAGGGGGCGCGGGGAATCAATCAGGTCAGCTCACATAATCCAAAAGGCTAGGCTGGATGACCCTTGCCGCGGCACTTAAAGCAGCCTGAAACGCATTGCTCTGCGCATTCAGTCGAAGAATAACATCCGCGAAATCCGCGTCGCGCGAATCCGAAAGGAGCTCCTCCAACTGAATCTGAAAGTCTTCTGTATCGTTGTTCAGGGTCGTCAATCGATTCTGCACCGCGCCCAGCCGTGACATTCCCTGCGTGAGTTGACCTCGGACAGTCTCCAACTCGTCAAGGCTCTGATTCTGCAGAACACTCTGGTCTCCCGCCAGCAACGCATCGCGAATGTCAATCAACGTTTGGAACACGTCCTGGGAACCTTGGAACAACGTCGAGCCGGGTTCAGTCACCCTGACCGAAACCCCATCGGCAACTGCAACGGAAATCCGCTCCGAGTTTCCCTGATACGTTACCGCCGTGATATCTCCGTCGACATCCCGCGTGACTTCGTATGCCTTCGTGCGTGTATGCGTGCCGCCGAAGATGTATAGATTCCCTTCTTGATGATTCGCGGTATTCACGGCGCCTTCGAGAATCTGGTTGACCTCTTCCGCAATTGCATCCAGCGCCGCCTGGCCTTCCGTCCCATTCGCCCCCGAAAGCGTCAGCTCCCGCGCACGGGCCACCGCATCCAACATCGTCTGAATCGAACTTACCGCCCCTTCAAGCTGCGGAGCCGCCGTCGACATGTTGTCGATGTATTGCTGATTCTTTGCAATGGTAGACCGCGTATTCATGGCCCGCCGCGCATCCACGGGATTGTCGGAAACGGTATTCACCCGAAGACCCGTCGACAACTGCGTCTGCAAATCCAGGATTCGCTTGCTTTGATCCTGAATGTTGGTGAGCAACCGTGAAAGGACGATTCCCTGTGTTACGCGAAGCGCGCCCATGAATTACCCCCGGTGATCGAGGAGCACCGACTCGGTCGGGCGTGCGGTCATCCCACTGCCCTGCTCCGTATAGTTGCCCGCAAGCCCATCAGAACAGACCTGAAAGCTGCTCAGCAACTGTTCCGTAATGTTCAACGATTGGCGCAGCAGGCGTGCATTCGTGCGAACTACAGCCCGATTGGCGGCTATCGATGATTTCAACCGTGCCTGCAACTGGCGTAACCGCTCTTTCCACTCCACAGGCACAACGCTTATCAGATCGCTCAGGCAAGGATTTGCCTCTACGATTCCGCTTTCGTCCAATATCGGGCGAACCACGGCGCTCCGCGCCGCATGCGCCTGTGCCGTCTCGCGAATCAGTACCTCCAAAGCTTCCGTCCGCGCTTGGACGGCCTCGAGATCCTGAGCTAAAAGGGCCTCATGCTGAGACTTGCAAACGAGCAGGAGATTCTCCTGACGCTCAATCTCGTCCTCAAGCAGTAGGCAAAGCGTATTTAGATCCGTTTCCACAGCCATTGTTCCTTAGTACTTCTCTTTCTATCGGCATCTTGAGCCAATCACTTGACTCCCAATGAGCTGCCGAAACCGCTTTCCGCCGCTTCAAGGGCTGCTCTGCCCCTCGTTTCCGCGGCATGCAACTGTTGCTCCATGAGCTTGGCTACACCGAATTGGCCGCTCTTCGCTATCTCGCCGCTCAACGTGTCGTTGAGCATCTCCTGATAATACTCCGTTTCCTGGCCGCCCTTGAAAAGCCCATCCTTCGGTACCGACTTCTGCATTTCCTGGAGCAACTGAAAAACGAAATAGTGCTCATATTCCTGCAACGCCAACTTCTCGCGCGATGCCTGCTGCGCAATCGCGCCCGTCCTGGCCTCCGTTACACTCGATAATGGGTTGACGTATAGCACTACATGATCTCCAAGTCCGCGTCCATCGCGCCAGATTCTCGAAGCGCCTGAAAGATTGAAATCATATCGCGTGGCGTGACCTTGAGCTTGTTCAACGCCGCGGCCACGTCGCTCGCCGATGTCCCCTGAACCGGCATCAGAAATGCCGCTTGTTCCACGGCAACCATATCCGCCACTTCATCCGTTACCGTCACCCCGGGCGACAATGGTGCAGGTTGGCTCACGACGGGAGTCGTTGCTATCTGAATACTGAGGTTCCCATGCGCGACTTCGCAAGGCTTGATCATCACGTCGCCGCCGACAACAATTGTGCCCGTGCGTTCATTGATGACCACCCGCGTAGGCAGGTCGGAGACCACTTCCAAGTCCTGCAATTTGGCGATGAAGCCGATCAACTCCGGTCGCATCTCTTGCGGAATGCGAACCGTGATCGTACTTGCACTCAGGGCCGATGCGCCGCCCTCGCCAAACTCTTTGTCCGCCGCAACACGTATGTTTTCCGCCGTTCTGAAGTCCGGCCGCCGCAACAGCAACGCCACGCGATCACCATCTGTTATGGTCGACGGCACTTCCTGCTCCACATACGCCCCCATCGGCACGCGGCCCACGGTTACGTGATTCTTCCGCACCGACGTGCCTCCGCCTGCGTCCGCATTGAAACCGCCAACCGACAGCGGGCCCTGCGCCACCGCATACACGGTCTCGTCCGTGCCGGGGCCATATAGATACGTTTCCAATAGCGTTCCGCCTTCGAGACTCTCCGCATCGCCGACAGCGCTCACGCGGACGTCGATGCGCGTTCCCTCTTTGGCAAATGCGGGCAATGTGGCATCTACCATCACCACTGCTACATTGTCGGACTTCAAGTCTGCGACCTTTTCCACGTCGATATTCATTCGATCCAGCATACGCTGCATCCGTCGAAGCGCATCGCCCGTCTTGTCGCCTGTCCCCGCTAGACCCACGACGATTCCCACGCCTTTGAGCGTGTTCCCGCGCGCACCCTGAATCTCGCACAGATCCTTAATGCGCGCCGCGCCTGCCGCAGGCAGCAACAGAAGCCCGGCAAGCAAGACGCTCGTCAATTTCCATCGTAGTGGTCGCATCAAGAATCCCCTACACTCAGTACGGCGACACCCAGTCAAGCACCCTCGTTAGAAGGCCTCGCCGCTGGTTGTTCCAAAGTGGCCCCTTACCGCGCAATTCGATTACTGCATTTGCAAGCTGCGTCGAGTTCACCGTGTTCGCTGGCGTAATGTCGCGCGCTCGCGCAATTCCCGACACCACCATGTGAGACTCTTCCCGGTTCAGCGTCAACACCTTCTCGCCGCGAAGGGTGATGGTTGCGTTATCGTGCACTTCCGTTACCGTGCACGTGACCGTGGTCTCCAACGTATTCTTGCGGGCCGTCTTGCCGGTCGTGCGTTGTTCGTTCTTCATCCCAACGCTCCAGTTCGGCAACTTCTCCGCTGTCGTAATCCCAAATCCCGCGGGCTTCGGCGACACCAGAAACGAGTTGTCTCCCGCATTCGCTTCCGATTCCACGTCGGACTCTTTCTTCGTGTTCGTGTTCGCGTCCGTCTGCGCGTCTATCTTCTCCTCGACAACCACGGTGATAATATCGCCCACTGCAAATCGAGCCTTCTTCAACGTCACCAGCGTTCCCTGCGAGGCGGTCTTCTGGGAAAACAACGAATCCCCCCAGCAGGGGGCCGAGACGATCACTGCCAGCAGTATCGCCGCCAAAGCTCGTGTCTGCATGCTCTTCTCCCTACTCCACGACGACGATGCCGTCTTTTCTGACTATCCCCGCAAAATCCTGTTTCGAGTCGGGATTCTGGCACGTCAACAAATCCCCTACCCCCGCGTTCCCCATGGCACGCGCCCTCGAACGTATCACCAATCCTCCCGCGCGTGTCTCTACGGATATCATCTGATTCCGTTTGATAAGCTGCGGCGCAACGAACTGCCGGGGGGAAACCACCTGTCCCGCAAACAGCATTGTACGCGCGGTATTGCCCACCAATTCTTCGGGGTTCGTCGAATAGCTTCCCGGGCGAAGGGAGGACATAGACCGCTTTTCGAAATGAACGTCCGACGCTGAAATCAGCTTGCCGCGGATGATGTCTCCCGAAGCCACAAGCACATCCGTCGTCGCATCCACATTCGCTTTCATCATCACGCTACGCTTCACATCCCCATCCACGCGGATCTCCCCGCGGAACACCGTCGGACCTACCCAACGATACTGAGCCTGCGGCGACCACTTGATGGAAAGCTCGCCTTCAGGCACCACGATGCTCTGCGCCTGATGCTGAACTTCAATTTCGGTGTCCTCGATCTTCCACGGAATCTGAGATTCAATATAGGAGAATAGGTCCTCGGCAAGGATATCCTGCGTCAACTCCATTGAAAGCGTCTTCGCCACAACCGAATTCGCTCCGTCAAGGCTTATGTCGCTCGACTCGATGCCCGAGTTTTCAATCCGCGCAAGCACCAACGAAGCATCCAAGCGTTTCGACCCGCCCGGGGCAGCCGCCCCCGACAATTCGATCTGCTGCAAAGCAGGCGCGTTTTCCCCCTTAATCTCCGCCACCTCTCCCAAAGTAACCATCGGCCCCTTTACGTAGGCTTCTGTTTTCAGCATGACCGTGTCTGCCGGTTCAGCCCACGCAACCACCATGGGGAGGACTGCAGCCATCGCGATTCGGATTGTCCGCGCGAGTCTCATGTCCTGTTCCTTACCCTACCGTTAGCGTCTTACGTTGTTTGCGGTTTGCAGCATCTCATCTGAGGTCTGAATCACTTTTGAATTCGCCTCGTAGGCGCGCTGCGCAATGATCAAGTTCAATATCTCTTCCACTACCTGGACGTTGGAATTCTCCAAGAACTGTTGCTGCAACGAGCCAAGTCCGTTAATCCCTGGTTGCCCTGCCACGGGCGGACCCGATGCCTCTGTTTCTTGGAGGATATTCTTACCCAGGCTTGCGTCAAGTCCCGCGTTGTTGATGAATTTCACCAACTGGATCGTTCCGAGGTTGGAGGGAGTCGTCGAGCCAGGTACCGTTACCGATACCACGCCGTCTTGCCCGATTGACAACTCTTTGAAATCGTTCGGGACCGTGATTCCCGGCGTCAATGGAAACCCATCCGACGTCACGAACACGCCGTTCGCATTGATTCGAAAACTGCCGTCTCGCGTATATCCCGTCGTACCGTCGGGTAGTTCCACCTGAAAAAAGCCGTCTCCTTCGATAGCCATATCGAAGGGATTGTTCGTCTGAATCAGATTACCCTGAGAAAACGTCTTTGCAACCGAGACTGGCCGCACGCCGTGTCCAATGTGAATACCCGCCGGGATAATCTCCCCTGCTGCCGTCTGTGTGCCCGCCGGCTTCACCGTCTCGTACAGCAGATCCTGGAAATTCACGCGGCTCTTCTTGAAACTTGTTGTGTTGACGTTGGCGAGGTTGTTGGCGATGGTGTCAATGTTCGTCTGTTGACCCACCATGCCCGTCGCCGCCGTGAACAGTGCGCGAATCATGCCTTGCGCTCCTTATTAAGCCGGTGAACCCACATCGTTGATTAGACGCCCCACGGTCTCGTCGACCGTGGTGATGACTTTCTGATTCGCCTCGTAGGCCCTCAGGCCAAGCAGCATCTCCGCCATCTCCACCGGAGCCTGAACGTTGGACGATTCAAGCGCGCCCGAAACCACGCGCGTATCTTCCGCGTCGGTGGCCTGCGCAGCAACTGCTTCCGATGCAAAATAGAGATTGCTGCCCGCTTGTTCCAGCAGCCTCGGTTCCGCAAATTCGACAAGCCTGATCTGGCCAGCCACTTGACCGTCTACCGATACTTGGCCAGTGTCGTCAATGGTCACTTTACCCTCGCCGACATCAAGCGGCCCTCCGCCCGACGACTGAATCTTGTATCCGTCAGGCGTGGCCAACTGACCATCAAGGTCCACAATGAATGTACCGTTACGTGTAAATCGCTCGCCGTCTGGGGTTTCTACTCCGATGAAGCCGGGGCCCGTAAGCGCAATGTTCAGCGGGTCGTCGGTTGTGATGATCCCCCCCGACTGCAAATCCGTGTAGGTCGCCAACACCTTCAGGCCGCCGCCGGGACCGCGCTCCGCATTCAACTGGGTCGCAGTGCCCATTTCCCCCAGAAAAACTTCCTTGAACCCTTTCGATATCGGGTTCTGGCGCTTGAAACCGACCGTCGCCGAGTTCGCAATGTTGTTCGCGATGACACTGTGGCGATCTTCCAATGCCATCATGCCAGTCGCTGCGGCATACAGGCCCTGTATCATCGCCCACCTCCCCGTTCATCAACCTCTATCTCAATCACCTTCCGGCGTTCTCATCGGCAGCCCGGCGTTTGCTTAGGGATGGTTCGACGACACTCTAGGGAAAGTACCGCCGACGCCGGGCCGACCACTCACGAGCGACCTGCTATGGGACAGGTCAAGTGGAATTAACGCAATGAATGTGCCAAGGTAGCGACAAGCGGTAAAATGGCGAAAAATGGAGACTTCTGGCGAATCACGTGTGTACTCGACGGCAAGTACGCAGGTAATTCCTGCCCGGCGTGGGAAGTTTCTGCACCAAGCGCTTCCAGCAGGAGGTCGGTCACTCACCGCCCGACGTCAGTCCGTGCTCGTCCGTGCAGGTCCGTGTTGAGAGGAGAGACATGAGCGCACCCAAGTCCCAAATACGCGCCCGACTCCGCGCTTCGCGCGCCGCTATACCGCCCTGCGAAGCCCAGACCCGGAGCGTTGCCGTCCACGCCAACTTGCTGCTCCTGCCGGAATTCTGGGCGGCCCCCCTCCTTCTGACCTACATATCCATTGACAATGAAGTGGATACGCGCACGATCGTACGTTCCGCCCTCGAAGAAGGCCGCCGAATTGCCATCCCCCGCATTCGCACGGATGCCACCATGGATTGGGTTGAGATTCAATCGCTGGAGACACTCAGCCCCGGCAAGCATGGGATACCGGAACCCCCGTCAGCCGCCCCACCTCTCGTGCCCTGTCAAGATTCCGTGGTACTCGTGCCCGCGCTCGCGTTCAATGCGGCAGGACATCGTATAGGGTTTGGAGGAGGGTATTTCGACCGGTTTCTCGCCGGATTTGAGGGCGTCTCAATCGGCTTGGCCTACGACTATCAGGTAATCGAACCGTGGCCGCTAGCCCCACACGACCGCCCTGTCCAGTTCGTCGTCACGGAAAGCGCAGTCTACCGTGCAACCCCTTCTTCGGCCTGAAGCAATTCCAACCCGCGCTCAACGTGGTCCGGCGTGTACGCCCCTCCGGCCACTGGCATCCAATGGATTCTTCCATCCGCACGAAACCACGTGAGCTGCCGCTTCGCAAAGCGCCTCGTCTGTTGCTTCGTGGCTTCCACCGCCTCGTCCAGCGACTTCGCTCCGTCGATATAAGCTGCAATCTCGCGATATCCCACCGACCTCAATCGCTCTATCTCCGCGCGATATCCCCGGTCAAGGAGCGACTTCACCTCGTCCGCGAATCCCGCCGCGACCATTGCATCCACGCGCTCATTGATGCGCCGGTATAACTCCTCGCGCGGATAGTCGAGAGCGACCTGCACCGCCGAATACTCGCCCGTCCGCTCCTGATGCTCGTGGTGCAGCGCGGAAATGGGCCGCCCCGTCAACTCATGCACTTCCAGTGCACGGACAATACGCCGTAAATCGCCGGGGAGTATGCTTGCCGCGTACTCGGGGTCAACGCCTTTCAATCGCTCAAAAAGCTCCACACCTGACTCGGCTTCGGCATGCAGCTTCGACCGTATCTCATCATCCTTGGGAGGACCCTCGAACAACCCGTCGATCAACGCGCTGATGTACAGACCGGACCCCCCAACGACAACGGCGACTCTCCCGCGCGCGTTCAGGCCCTCAACGACCTCGCGCGCCAGGCGCCGAAACTCCCCAGCGGAAAATTCCTGATCCGGCTCAAGCATCCCTACGAAATGGTGCCGGACAGTCGCGAGTTGTTCCAGCGTTGGGGCCGCGGTCCCAATTTCCATCCCCCGGTACACCTGCATGGAATCTGCGGAGATAATCTCCGTATCGAGGCGCACGGCCAAGTCTATCGCGAGCGCCGTCTTTCCCGAACCGGTGGGCCCGACTACTGCCAGGATGGATATCACTGCCGTCTCCGGAAGCTCTTCTCCATCTGAATCTGCGTCAGTTC
>JBAZRU010000124.1:0-12946 GCA_041662805.1 Candidatus Hydrogenedentales bacterium
CGCTTTGTCGTACTCATTCAGAACGGCATTCTTGAGTAGATACACCGCCATGTTGACATCAGTCTCTTTCTCTTCGTACCCACGCGAAGTCTTGCCGCAAAGAGGGCAGTATTTCGCCTTGGCGCGAAAGGCTCCCAGTACGGTTGTCACTCCGTGGAGAGTCTGAGAGTTGATGAACAGATTGTGACGCTGAGTCTTTGCCGCGTCGCCCGGATAGAATGCCGTAAAGTAGTAAATATCGGTCAGCACTTCATTCCGGGTGATAACGGATTCCCCAAGAGCGCGGAAATTGAGCCACCGGTAACCCCGAAGCTTGGGATCCCTCATGATGGAGTGGTAGAGGTTGAAGCCATCTATGAAAAGCTGGACGCGTGCCATACAAAAAAGTCCCAGCCCCCGGAGGGGCTGGGGCCGCAGTGACACGAGATCACTACGGGAGTCTTTCTATGAGTATACCACAATCCAAACGCCGATCAAGATGCCTACAGGAGAGTGATCCCGAGTAATTGCACTAACGCCGCAACAATTGGACTCAGGGTCGGAGTCTCACACCCCTCTTCCGCCGGACTTGCGCGTGGGTGGCGTGGGACCAATAATGGCGCGGGGTAGACAGGAGCAACACACGTGAACCACGCGAACCGGCAATTCGAAAGGGGGGCGCACTCCATGGCTGCCTCATTCATTTCGCGATGACGTGGAAACGCATTGTACGTACTACGCCGCCCTTTGCGCTCGTGCTGGCGATCACGGTTGTGCTTGTTTCGCCGCTCGACGCCTTTCCGCTGAATGACGACTGGGTTTACGCAACGATGGTGCAATGGCATCTCGACGGCCACTTCGCGGTTCATCCTTATTCGAGCGCGTTCGCGCTCACGCAGACCGTGTGGGGCGCGCTGTGGTGTCTGGTGTTCGGCTATTCGTACGGCACGCTGCGCATATCCACACTGGCGTTGGCGGCGCTGGCTGCGTGGGCAACGTCGCGCGCGGCACGCGAGGCCGGGGCGGGGCGAAGGTTGTCCCGGATGGCGGGCGTCGTCCTCGTGTGCAATCCGCTGTTTCTCAATCTCGCGTATACGTTTATGACCGATGTGCCTTTCATGGCCTGCCTCGCGGTGTCGGTGTTATTTCACCTGCGCCTGTTGCGACGCGGCCACGCGAAGGACGCGGCTGTCGCTTCGGTGTTCGCGTGCGCCGCATTTTTGGACCGCCAATTCGGGGTAGTCGTTCCTATCGTGTTTGCCGCCGCACTTGCCGTGACGTGGCGACGGAATCGTGTCCGCATCGACGCGCGCACGACGGCTTCGTACATCGCCCCGTGGCTGGCGGCGTTGCCGATAGGACTCTGGCTCACGCTGTCCCAGGAGATGGAGTTCTATCCGCGCGAGGCCGTGCTCTATGCGCGCGCACCTGGCGTGGCGCCGGCACTTGGATTTGGCGTGGGCGTGGCGATCACGCTCGGCCTGTTCCTTCTCCCATTTGCGGTTTGCAGAGGGCCGCGCTGGTCTCAACGGCAGTGGTTTGCGTTCGCGGGGGCATCGGGGGTCTTGCTGGGGATGCTGCCCATGCTTGGGCCTCTCCCCCACTTTCCCAATCTCCTGCGCGACTTCGGCGTCGGCCCCTTGCTGCTGCGCGACGCCACGGTATTCCATCCCGGATGGTCGCCGATCACGGCAGGCCCGGTGCTGTGGTGGCCGGTGACGCTTGCCGCGGCACTGGGCGGGTCCGTTTTCATTGCGCGCGTATTGGGCGGGCGCAGCAAGAGTGTCGCGCGCAATGCGCTGGCCGTCCGCAAGTCACAGCGCGCCTTTCTGCTGCTCTTGGCCCTGGCGTTGATCGTGACGCCGTGCGTACCCGCGCACGCGGTCTATTTCGACCGGTACCTGC
This sequence comes from Candidatus Hydrogenedentales bacterium, assembly GCA_041662805.1. Taxonomy (GTDB): domain Bacteria; phylum Hydrogenedentota; class Hydrogenedentia; order Hydrogenedentales; family SLHB01; genus JAIBAQ01. The sequence goes on from JBAZRU010000124.1 coordinate 1,885, forward strand.
TTGCCGCGCTTGCGCCGTTGCTCGTGTTCGCGGCCGCCGCATCGGGCCCGTCGCTGCGCGGATGCACATGGGTTGTGGCCATGTGTGCGCTCTCGTATGCGTTCGGTGTCGCGAGTTTGCAGGATTGCCTTGCGTGGAACCGCGCGCGGTGGCAGGCTATCGAAATCCTGCGAGTCGTGCACAATGTTCCCGATACGCAGATCGACGGGGGCTACGAGTTCAACGGCCTCTTTACGAGCGACGCCTACATGGCGCGGCTTCGTTCCGGCGAAGCGGACGGCATGCAGGGTTGGTGGGTTGTCGATGACGCGTACGCGGTGTCGTTCCAGGCGAGAGAGGGGTACGAGGAAATCGATCATGTTGCGTATTCGAGTTGGCTGGGGTTCGCGAGGCGCGATGTGTTGATTCTCAAACGCAGTCGATAGTGGCAGGGCGGCGGTGTTTCGTCGAGAAGTTGAGGTTAAGAGGCGCTTTCGGCGAAAGCGCCCTACCTCCAGAGCGCCCTACCTTTCTATCGGGTTGGAGTAGCGGGAGTAGCGGGATGTTTGCGGCGTGACCCCTTCAGCATTTGGAGGCTGCGTCGTGCGGCCTCGTGCTTGGGGTTGATTCGCAGTGTTTCCTCGAAATGGTGTGCGGCTTCTTCCCCCCTGCCTTGGTTCATCAATAGGGCTGCCATCGTTGCGTGCGAGAGCATGTGGTCCGGGTAGCACTCGGCAGACTTTCCGAAAGCGTCAATCGCTTCTTCGAGCCTGTTTACGTACATGTGCGTAAGGCCCAGATTGTAGTACCCCTCGAAGTAGTTTGGATCGCAGTCAATTGCGCGTTGAGCTTCAAGGGCCGCCTCATCGAACAGTCCCCGTGTGATGAGGGTAGAGGCTAGCTTTGCGTGCGCGACTGCATTTCCGGGCATGAGGCCCGCGGCTTGACGGAAGCACTCGGAGGCTTCCTCCGATTTTCCGAGGCGGGCGAGGGCAAGGCCCTTGTTGAAGTAGGCGCGCCCGTCGCCAGGTCTTGCGGCGATTGCCAGGTCGTATTGGCGAAATGCCTCGTCCAGATTGTTCTCCGCGACGGCCATGTTGCCGAGGTTTACATAGGCATCGCCGAATTTTGGATCGACGGCTACCGCTTCGAGAAAGCGTTTTCGCGCCTCATCGCGCTGGCCTGCGTTGTCCATGGCGACCCCGAGGTTGTTGAGGGCATCGACGTAGGACGGGGCGATTTGGACCGCGGCTTGGAGGTGCTCGATGGCGGCGGTCAAGTCTTGATTACGCCGTTCGGGTTCGGGCCACGAGGGGGCGCGCCCCAGAAGCGTCACCCCGAGATTGTTGTGGGCCACGGCGTTGTTCTGCGTGACGTTCAGCGTGTGCTCCCACAATGTAATCGTGTTTTGCCAGTGGGTTGTCTGCAAGAAACTCAAGGCCATGAAGGAGACTGTCACCAGGGCGGCGGCCGTCGACAAGACGGCCTTTCGTGCGGGCAAACGCCGGGTGAAGGCGTCCACGGACCATACGATTGCGATGAACAGACCGATGTGGGGCAGGTATGCGAAGCGGTCTGCGCGGGCAAAGCTCCCGATTTGGATAAGGCCAATTACGGGGAGGAGCGAGCCGGCGAACCAGAGCCAGCCAATCACGAGGAACGGTTCGCTCTTGCGGCGCATGAACACGGCCGCGGTGATGAGGAGCAGAAGCGCGAGCGCACCGGCAACCCAGGCCACGGGGTAGGCGTCAGGATGGGGATAGTATGGCGCGAGATTCGTCGGCCAGATGGTCTTGGCAAGGTACATGACATAGGACACAACACTGTTGGAAAGGCGCTGTGGCCAGGAGTATTCGTCGATAGACCTCACCGCGCCACCCATGCTTTGCGCCCAGTAGGTGATCTCGCAGACGGCGGCGGAGAGCGCGAAGAAGGGCGCCTTCTCCAGGAGCAGGCGACGAGTGGAGCGCGTCCTGTCTGCTTCGGAGCCGGCGAGCGCGGACGTTCGGTGCAAAGGCCAGTAATCGAGCAGGAGCAAGATGAACGGCAATGTGACGACCATCGGCTTCGACAGAAGGGCCAGTATGAAATGCCAGACGGCCAGCGCGTAGTCGCGCTTTCTGGAGCGCTCGACATAATCGAGGTAGAAGCGCAGGGTCATGAGGAAGAAGTGGGTGCTGAGCACATCTTTCCGGCTGGATACCCATGCGATCGGCTCGACGTGTAATGGGTGGATTGCGAAGAGGGCGGCGACGGCGACGCTTGGCCAGAGGGCGCCCGTCGCTTTGCGCAAGAAGAGAAACAAAAGGGCCACGTTGGCGCAATGGAAGAAGACGTTGATGAGGTGGTGAAACCGGGGATTGAGGCCAAAGATCTTCACGTCCATCATGTGGGTGAGCGTGGTCATTGGGTTCCAGCCGGCATTCTGGGGCTGCGTGAAGACGGTGACAATCCCGTTCCAGGTTGGCCCTTGGAGTACGACGGGATTGTTGGTGATGTACACGTCGTCGTCGTAGTTCAAGAACTGGAAGTTCGCTACTTGACCAAAGACAAGCAGCGTGCCCGCGACGAGGAATAGGCAGACGGCGATTTCAATCTTCTTTTCTTCGGATAGTTTGAACATAGAGCGACAAGTGTGGCGAAGGACATCCCCGGCAGTCAACTCGGGAGCGTGATGGTAAACCGGACGTCGACGCCTTCCTTGGATTCCACGGCGATGGTTCCTCCGTGGCGCGCGACGATTTGTTTCACGATGAACAGCCCGAGGCCCGTGCCCTTCCGGCCGGTGGATTCGTCGACGTCGTGGCGCTGGAACTTTTGGAACAGCAGTGGCAGCAAGGCGTTTGGAACTCCTTTGCCTTCATTCCAAACGCTGATGATCGCGCGTCCGGTCTCGATGCGCGCGTCAAGGGCGATGCGCCCGCCGGTCTTGCCGTATTTGATGGCATTACCCACGAGGTTGTCATAGATCATACGCAGGAGATTGACGTCGCCTTCGACGATCAATTCGGGGGAGACGTTCACATCGACGCGCATTTCCCGGTCAATCAATTGCCGGTCGTAGTGTTCCAACGTGGGTTGAATGACGGATTTCAGGAGGGGAACCTTCGACTTGAAAACTACGAGATCGCCGCGCTCGATGCGGGAAAGCTGAAGGTAGTTGCCCGTGATTTCGAGGAGGTAGGTCAAGCTCGCGTCGATGCTGTCGATGCCTTCCTTCAGGTCGGGGGTCAATTCGCCGTAGGAGCCGTCCTTGAGCAGGGCCGCGTTGAACAGCGCGGCGCTGATCGTGCTGCGCAGTTCATGGGTGACGAATCCAAGCATATCCAGGTAGTTCTTGTTGGCGGTGTCCGTGGCGAGTTTCTGCGACATCAGGCGCGTGTGGTCGTTTTCAATTTGTTCCGCCATCGCGTTGAACGACCCGGCCAGGTCGCCTATCTCGTCGCTGCTTTTCACTTCCGAGCGCGCGGTCAAATCGCCTTTGGCGAAGCGCTGGGTGGCTTTGTCGAGCGCCACGACCTGCCGCAACACGCCGCGCTCGCCGACATAGCTCACGAAGAGTGCGAGCGCCATCACGGCGAGGACGGCGGCCATGCTGGTCAGCACGGTTTCGGATTCGATATCTCGGTAAATCTGTTCGAGTTCGCCGACGTACAACATGCCGATGACTTTGCCCGCGGGGTCGCGGATCGGCTCGTAGCGCGAGAGGTAGGTCTCGTCGACGACGATTGCGGGGCCGCTCCACGGACGACCCTCTTCAACGACCTGCTTCTCCACTTCCTTGGAGACTCGGGTGCCGAGTGCGCGCCGGTCGTCGCTCAAGCGCACGGTGGTTGCGACGCGGGTCGGCCCCAGGAAGATGGTCACGGTTCCTACCGGCTTCCCGCCGTAGGACTGGTCGGCAAAGATGTTCCGGTGAATGTCGTCGATTAACTCTTCGGCGCGGTTGAGGAGGATTGCCGCGAAGAGGTAGGCCGTGGGCTTACCGCCCTTCTTTTCAAAGACCGGATGAACGGCAAACAGCACGAGACCTGAGCCATCATGGTCCGGAATGGCACAGCGTTGCACCCATTCGGCTCCTTCGCGCGCAACGGCGTCGCTGTCGAGATGCAGAAACCCGGCGTCGGGCTTTCCGCCGCCGAAGGCTTTCGCGAGGGCATCGCCCCAGGGCTTGTCGTCGGCCTCTTCCGATGTGCCGCGTACGTATGCGGTGCCGTCGGGACGAAGCAAGGTCAGGGCGTCGAGCCCCCAACGGGACTCTTTTTCGGCGAGGCGTTTCTGGAGCGAGGCGCGATCGATGCCATCCCAGTTTCGGATCGTGTCGGTCTCCGAAAGGAATTCGGTGATAGTGGCGAGCAGGCGCTTCTGGTCGTCGAGCACTTGCCATGCGGACCGGATATTGAGGGTCATGCGGTCGTTGGTCTGGCGGATGAGGAGGGTGTCGACCCACCATACCTGCAGGCTCGCCATGATGACGGCGCTCATGACGAACACGATCACGATAACCAGACTGACTTTGGTCCGAAGCTTCACGGGAGTAGTCTCGCGCTTGCAGCTATACGAACATTGGGTGCCCGCGCGTTACTTGTGCCACGCGACGTCGAAAAACCGAAGCTCCAATTCCATGGCGCGCCGATAGTTTACGCGAACGCGCTCGGTTCGGACGGCATACCGGTCCAGGAGGTCTTCCACGCGCCGCGCGAGCGACTCGAACTCCGCGCCGCTGTACGTAATGACCCAATCGCGGTAGGGGCTGGATTCGGCGAGACGAGGAGCGAGTTCCTGGCCAAGCCACGCGTATAGCCGCATGCACGGCGTCATGGCGGCGATGATTTCCCCGACCGGCGAGATGCCTGCTACGCCCATGAGAAAGTCGGTGTAGGCGAGTGTGGCCGGGTCGGGCTGCGGTTCGAGGTTCAGGTCGTGGCGTTGTGCGATGTCCTGGTGCAGTTTAAGTTCCTCCAGGACACCGTCCAGCAGTTCCTTCAGCGCGAAGAAGCCTTCGCGGTCGGGACTCTTGGCGAGCGCGAGGGCATACGCGCGCGCGAATGCGTCGAGGAAATACGCGTCCTGCTCCATGTACCGCGCGAAGCGTTGCGGGGGAAGGGCTCCGGTGGCGATTCCCTGCACGAACGGATGGTCGTAACAGGCCATGGCTACGTCTTGGTTTTCTCTCCAAAGGTCATCGGCGGTCATGATTTCTCCGCTACTTCCAGAATGGCCTTCATAAACGCGGGCAGATCCTTGGGGATCTGCGCCGACACCATGCGCCCATCCACGACGCATGGCTCGTCAATCCATACCGCACCCGCGTTCTCGAGGTCGTCTTTGATTGCGTTGACGCTGGTCATTCGCAATCCCTTCACGATGCGGGCGCTGATCGGCACCCATCCCGCGTGGCAGATCGAACCGACGATGGCGCCGGCATTCCAGGCATCCGCGACGAGCTTAAGACACGCCGGGTACCGTCGCAATTTGTCGGGCGCGAATCCGCCGGGCACGATGAGAATCTTCACGAGCGAAGGGGTCACTTCCTCGAACGTACAATCCGAGATGGCGGGATAGCCTTCTTTGGAGCCATAGGTGGCGCCTTTGGCAGGGCCCACGACTTTTACGTCATAGCCTGCTTCCTGCAAGCGCAAACGCGGGTAATGCAGTTCGAGGTTCTCGTAGATGTTCTCTGCGAGAACAATGGCGAGTTCCTTTGAAGAGGCCATGATTGACTCCTAGCGTGAACGTCGAGATAGAGGCGAGTCCGGTATGAGACGGCCCTATTCTACCTGTTTCGCGCGAGAAGGGAAAGGGTTGCGGGAAGGGAGTGGACGGAGTGGACGGAATGAACCAGGGAGGGCCAGGGAAACGATGCGCGGGAGTGGTGTGCGGAATGGGGTGTCTCGCACGGGGTATACTATCGCGTCTGTTTTGGATGTGGATTAACTGGGGGAGGAATTCGAATCATGGATGCATTGGAGGCACTGCGCACGCGCCGGACCCTGCGCGCGTATGACGATAGGCCCGTTCCCAAAGACCTCTTGGAGACCGTCATCGATTGCGGGCGGCTGGCGGCGAGCGCACGGAACGAGCAGCCTTGGGAGTTTGTCGTCGTGACCGACGCGGGCATGCGGGCGCGGATCGCCGACGCGACCGAATTCGGGAAACACGTTGCACTGGCGGGGGCGTGCATCCTCGTGCTCTGCAAACACTCGCGATACTATCTGGAGGACGGGTGCGCGGCGACGCAGAACATCCTCGTGGCGGCGCGGGCCGTGGGCCTTGGCACGGGGTGGATTGCCGGCGACAAGAAGCCCTACGGGGACGCGATTCGCGCGATGGTGGGCGCGCCGGAGGGGTACGTGTTGGTCAGCATTATCGCGGTGGGTTTTGGCGCGGATGTGCCGAGCCCGGCGAAGCGGCCATTGAATGAGGTACTGCACTGGGAGCGGTTCTGAGAGAGGCGCCTACTTGTGCTTCGGCATAGGTTTGAGGAAATAGAGCATGCCGCGGTATCCGTCGCCGGAGCCGACGGGGCAGAGGTAGACGAGTGCTTCGGTGCCGTCGGTGAGGGTGGTGGTACTCCATGCCTCTTTGCCGTGTTCGAGGATGCCGAGGAGGACGGAGTCGTCTTTGTTGAGCCCGTCGCGGTGATTGTATTCGTAGAGGCTCTTATCTTTGGGATAGCCGTAGCGGGTGATGCCGTCTTTGGTGACCCATTGCACGGAGTGGATCCCCTCGAAACTGTCGTAGAAGCCTTTCAGCAACCGGAGTACTTCGCCACTGTCGCCGGCGCTAAGGAACCGGGACAAGGTGGAGCTTCGGGTGAGCCGTCGCAGGGCGTCGCGTGCTTGGATAATCTCCATGTCGGAGAAATCCCGCTTCACGGTCGAAGGATCGCCGCTGATGACTTGAACGAGGTTGACTCGCCATTCCGTGCCGTGAAGGCCGACGGTGGTCCAATGCGTCTGTTTCGTCACGACTTCTTCGAGGCCGGTGCTGTGGAAATCGTACACGCCGGAGCCGGAGCGCGCGCGGCCAATCTTCTTGGCCAGCCGCCGCAGGCCGTGAAAAGGCTTATAGACGTCGTCGTTGAAGATGTTGCGGCCGATTTCCTCGGGGTCGGGGTCGTAAAGGATCGTACCGTTGGACTGCATGACCCAGACGTCGAGGGGGTAGCCCTTGGTGTGCGGCTCGATGACGGCGGACAGGAGGGCTTCCGGACGGAGCATCATGCTGACGGAGCCGACCATCTCGCCTTCGCGGTCGAACACGGGCCATTGGAGATCGACCGCGCGGACCTTCTCCGCGGATTCGAAGGAATTGCTCAAAACCGCTTTGCGGGTCTTGTGCAAGCGCTTCACCTGTTCCTGCTTGCTGATGTCGACGCCTTCGACGAACTGGTATTCCTGGGGCTCGACGGCGACAATCTTCCCGCGAATGTCGACCGTGCAGGTATCCACGGCGGAGGCGTGCTTTTTGTAGAGCGCGCGCAAGATACGGCGGGTTTCGTCGTGCTTGAGTCCATGCAGAGCGATGAGATTGGCGGCGTCCTGGACGTCGCTATCCATGCGTTCGAGGGACGTCTGGACCTGCTCGGAAATGCGGGTAAGGGCGGCGGGGAGCGCGTCATCCTTGCCGGCAAAGCATGGGAGCGCGGTCAGGCAGAGAGCCAGTGTCAAGCGCCAGAAGCCGGCGCAGAAGCGCCGTGATGAGCAGAAACGTGCCGCACGCATACGCAGAAAGCCCCCAAGTAGCTTAACGCGAGTCCCGACAGTATCACGCGATTGGGCCGATTTACAAGACCCCCGCGGGCGCCTCCGCAACAGGCTCCGCAGTCGCATAGTTCTTCTTCAACACCGCAGTAAATGTACTCCCGACGTCCGGCTCGCTCTGGACGCCGACATCGCCTCCATACATGGTGACGACTTTTTTGACGGTCGACAGGCCAAGGCCGCTGCCCATGATCTGCCTGGTTTTGTCGTTTTTGATACGGACAAAGTCCAAGAACAAGCGGCCGGCGTCCGCTTTCGACATACCGATGCCGGTGTCGGCGACACGAATCCGGACCTCGTCGTTGACGGATTCGACGGTCACGTCGACCTTGCCGTTGTCGCGGTTGTACTTGACGGCGTTGGTGACGAGATTGTTGAGGATGATGTCGATTTCTCCGGAATCGGCATCCATCATTGCGGGGGCGTCCGCGTGCAGGGTGATCGCAATGCCGCGCAACTGGGCCTCGGGCAAGACGGATTCGATGGCCATCTTGGCGGCATCGCGCACGTCGAGCTCGACGATTTCGCGCTTCTTGAGCCCCGACTCGATGCGCGTCAGGTCGAGCAGGTCGAGGATCATCTTACGCATGCCGCTGATGCGGACGAGGCAGCGCTCGACCATTTTGTCGTAGACGGCGGCGTCGTCGCCCGCGGCGCGGGTCTTCATGATGTTGAGGTAGCCTTCGACGGCGTTGATGGGGGCCTTGAGCTCATGCGCGACGACGGAAATGAACTCGAACCGGACCCGCTTCCGTTCTTGCGCGAGTTTGCGCGCCTGCCGCGCCAACAGCAGTTGCTTGGCCGCCTTGCTCAAGGTGTCCTTTAGTTCGGACGGCGTGAACGGTTTCGCGAGAAAATCGTAGGCGCCCTGCTTCGTGGCGCGCACGGCGGTTTCAATCGAGGCGTAGGCGGTGATCATGATGACGAGCGTTTCGAGATGCATCGGGGCAATGCGTTCAAGCAGGTCGAGTCCGCTCATGCCGGGCAGCTTCAAGTCCAGGAGCATGATCTGCGGCGGCGCGGCCTCGAGCATGGCGAGGGCGCGTTCCGCGCAATCGGCCTGCTCGACCTCGAACTGCACCTCGCTGTCCACATCCGGAATGGGCACAGTGAAGCTTCGCAGCGCACGCTGTACCCCTTGGCGCATGCCCGCTTCATCGTCACAGACGAGCACCCGAAGCGTATCCACAACGCGTACTCCCTCTGCTGCGTTCTTACCCGTACCGGAGGGCACGGTTTCAATCGCGCAGCAATCTGCCTATCTCTCGTTTGAGCTGTTCGAACCGCACCGGCTTGGACAACATCACATCGGCCTTGACCCAGCTTTGCTCTTCGGGCGTGGAGGCGTCGAACTCGATGCCGGTCTCTCCGATGACGGCGGTGCACAGGATCACGGGGATCGACGCGTCTTTCTTCTTGATGTGATGGCACAGGGTAAACCCGGCATCAGTGTCTTCCATCATGAGATCCACGATGGCCAGGTCGGGCCGCTGGTGGGCCAGCATGCGCTCGGCCTCCGCGCGGGAAGTTGCCTGCACCACGCGGAATCCTTCCGCTTCCAGTTGGACTCGCTGCTGAAACAAGAAGTCCTCGTCATCGTCCACTAACAGAATCATTGGTTGCTCGTCGGTCATAGTGTGCTTTCTGCGAGCGCGGTCCCGGACCGCGCACTTGTGTTGCTTGGTTCTGCTTTACGGGGCAAAGACACGGTGAAGGCTGTCCCTGTAGGACCTTCGCTCGGGTCTTCATTGGTATCTACGTGAATATCCCCCCGGTGCATCTTGACGATGCCATAGGTGACAGCAAGCCCCAATCCTGTCCCCTTGCCGATTTCCTTTGTTGTGAAGAACGGCTCGAATATTTTAGCTAAATTGTCCCTCGAAATCCCAACGCCCGTGTCTCCGATGCGGACAGATACGGAGTCAAGGAGATCACTCACACGCACAAGGAGCTTGCCGCCGTTGGGCATGGCGGCGTACGCATTGGCGATCAGATTCGTCCAAACCTGCGTCATTTGGTCGCGATCGATCTCCGCAACGAGCAGGTTTCCTTCGCGCGCGACTTCCACGGTCACGCCGGGCGGCGGCGGCATTACGTCAAGGCACTTGCCGACATGTTCGGCCACGTCCGTCGGCTGGAGCTGCACTTCGTTCTGGCGGGCGAAATGGAGCAAGCCCGCGACGATCTTCTTGCAGCGGTCCGCCTGTTCCACGATGAGTGACAAGTCCTCGTCCAATTCGGCGTCGGCGGTCCTTTCCTCGCGAAGGATGTGCGCGTACATGAGTACGACCCCGAGAGGATTGTTGATTTCGTGGGCGATGCCGGCTGCCAACTGCCCCATGGTGGCGAGCTTTTCCGATTGGCGAAGCGCGGCCTGGGTCTTGGCCAATTGCTCGTGCGAGACGGCCAGATCCCGCACGGTTGTCCGAAGTTGTTCGATGGCATATGGCAGGCACATTTCGCTTTCGGCGAGCCCTTTGAATATGGCCGCGGCGTGCTCGCGGCACGTGGCGTAGCCGCACGCCCCGCAGTTCAACTCATCGGCCTCCGTGCGCTTCCCCATACGGCCCAGAATCCGGCGGAGTTCTTCTTCCGAAGGCGCGGGGATGCGCCGGTCCTGCGGCGTGAAATCGCGCGACAAGTCGAGGTCCTCGTAGGTGCGCATGTTCTCGTACCAATCGCCGAGTCCCATGTGTTCCACGCGATCCCGAGCGTAGTTGCTTACCGTGGCGCGCCGCCGGAACATGGCCGTGCCGCCGCTCATCCCAGGCCCCATGATGCAGCCTTTGCAGGCGAGCACTTCGAGCAACCGCACGTGCATATCGCCGGATTGGAATTCTTTGACGGCATCGACGAATTCGTTGCCGCCTTCCGCGGCCACGACATCCGTGTCCATGAGGTCTTCGGGTAGGTCCGCCGCTTGAAGGAGGCCACGATGCAAGGGGAAGAGGGCTCCGGCGCGCGGGCGCGGCGGATCGAACTCGCCCGGCGACACGTTTGCGGGATCGATCGCCCTTTCCGAGAGCATTTGCCGAAGCTCGACGAAGGTCAGCGCGGCATCGACTTCCTCGTCAACGTCGTCGCTGGCTCGCTCGCCTTTCTTGGCGATGCACGGGCCGATGAACACCGTGCGGACATCAGGCCCGTACCGCCGGTGTACGACGCGCGCGGCGGCCACCATCGGCGATACAATCGGCGCGAGGCATTCGACCAAGTCCGGCGTATAGCGCTCGACGTAGGCCACGATAGCGGGGCAGGTCGTTCCGATGAACCGCTTGCCCTCGTTGCCGTGGATCAGTTTCCGGTAGCGGTCGGCA
>JBAZRU010000125.1:0-4164 GCA_041662805.1 Candidatus Hydrogenedentales bacterium
GGAATGCCGTCGGACTCGCGCCGTCCGGGGCGCTGCTTATGCCACGGATGAGAAAACGGCCCGAGAGAGGCGCCGCCGAGTCCGCGGAAGGGGAGCAGGCCGGCGCGTCATAGTGTGGCGGGGGTGCAGCGCCAAGAGGGAGAGGGGGGGTCCCTACAAAGGCGTGACCAGCAAACGGGTCAAGGCCACAAACGACGCGCCGGCCCATTCGAGGGGAATTCCTTGTCGAATCGAGCGCAAGGGCCGCGACAATTGGCTTCCCGCTCCAATCGGCGCTTGCGATTCGATAATCGGATAAGTGAATTCGAATGAGTCTTAGGCCAGTTGCCTCTTCCGAAATGGAACTCAGAGGTTGTTGTGCAGCCCACGCTGCTTCGCTATTCGAGCTACCCGCTGCACGTGAGGCGGCGTTTGAGAATTCGCGGAATACGAAGATGCCGAGACCGGCCAGCAGCGCCAATGCAACAAGTCCCCCCAAGACGCGGCGTGGCATCCTTCGCGCGAAGACACCCAAACGTGACTGCGCTCCACGTGAAGGAGACGGCGCACCCGTCGTCTGTGGCTTCGTGCCGCTCATCGACTCGCGAAAATCGGCGAGCGCGTCGCGCATGCTGTGCGCCTCGACTTCCAGGGGTTTACCCGCACGGATCCGCTCCACCGCTTCGCGCACCACGTTTCCGTTTTGCGGCCGATGGAGGGGATTGCGTTCCAGCATCCAGGCGATCAATCGCTCCACGTCTTCAGGCAAGCCGGCTGCAAAAGACCGGGCCCGCGCCGGCGGCTCGTGGATAATCTGATTGATCAATCCCACCGACGTAAGCCCCTCATGCGGCAGATGGCCTGTAACCATCTGGAACAGCACCACGCCGAGGGAATACAGGTCGCTCATTGGCGTAAGTTCGCCGTTGGCGCACCGCTCGGGCGACATGTAATTCGGCGTACCCAGACGAGATCCGTCAATCGTGAGGCCGTCGTCCAAGTTGAGGATCTTCGCGATTCCAAAGTCCGTTATGTAGGCCTTGCCGCCAGCGGTTACCAGGATGTTCGACGGTTTGATATCCCGGTGAATGATATGTGCGTCATGCGCGCAGGCCAGCGCGGACGCGATCTGCCCCGTGATATCCAGCGCGGTCGCCCATGGAATCTGCTTGGCGCATTGCGTTACCGCGCAGAGCGGAGTCCCATTGATGTACTCCATCGCGATATAGGGAATGCGGTCTTCGCTGCCGACCGTGTAAATCTGCACGATGTTTGGATGGTCGAGACTCGCCGCGGCGCGCGCCTCTCTCCCAAACCGGGTCACGATCTGCGGTTGGGCCCGGAGGTCATCCCGCAGCACTTTGATCGCCACCACGCGGTCCAGCGAAAGGTCCAGCGCGCGGTACACGATTCCCATGCCGCCCCGGCCCAACTCTTCGAAAACTTCGTAGTTGCCGAGGACATGCCGTGCCGGTAACGCGCCGCCGAGATCACGCATGCGATCGCCCTCGCAAATTAGCCACGGCCGCGGCCCTGAGGGGTTTCTCCGTCTCCGCTGTATCAATCCGTGCGAAGACGACGCATGCCTTCGTATCTTCGTTTGCCAGCGCGGCCGCCCAGTCCCCTTCGGGGGAGATAGCCATGCGAATACCGACCCCTTCCGTCAGCCCGGTAAGCCGTCGGCGTTCATCGCCATTCACGGGAACCAACCATAATTGGCGCGCATCCGCTCCAACCTTTGACGTTGCCAGCAGGTCCGTGCCCGACGCGTGCCACGAGTGCGAATCGATATACCCCGGACCCAGCCGCGCCTGAATCTCTCCGCGCGTGGTGTCTACAATGCAGATGTCAGGCTCGCTGTTGCCCGATTCGGAAAGCAGCATGACTGCGGCAAGCCGGCCATCGGGACTGAAGGCGAAGCGGTCGCCCACCAGGCCAACCGCCAGCAGCGCTCCTTCCACCGTGGCCGAGGACCGATCGACAAGCCACAGCTCGTGCTTGGTCTCTGCGCGTAGGTATCCAATGCGCGATCCGTCCGGCGAGAACTGCACGCTTTCGGGCACGATGTGGATTCCATTGAGGCTTCGGCGAATATCCCGGTCGGAGCGAGAAGCATTCGCCGCGTCACGCTCGAACAGGGTCTGCGTGCCATCTTCACCCGTTGCCACAACACAAACGGTACTCCCGTCGGGATTGACTACACGCTGTTCCTCGGGGGGGCAGCCCGGCCCCGCCAAGCTGCGGCACTCACGTCCTTGGAGGTCCACCGCCAACACGCCGTACGTTCCATACGCCAGGCTGTCGGCCCGTCCCTCGGCACGGACAACGGCAACGGGTCCTTCCCACACGATTTCGCTGAAGCGATAGCTTGTCGAGGGGAGGGCGCCCACTACGTTGGATTCACCTTGAGTGCCGAATACAAATGCATCGAGCACGGGGTCGTGCCTTGATGCACCTGAGGAAGGAACGAACCAGCCTGCCGCGGCCACGAGCGCCAACAGAACTGCCGCCGCGGCCACGAATGTTCCAGAGGCGCGCCTGCCCTTTGCGGTCCCTGGCTTGGCCTTCTTTGCTCCCACTTGCGGCACAGGCGTTAGAAGGCGCAACGTAGGACCGTTCGCCTGTTCCCGCACAAACGCGGCAAGGGCCTCGGGTATTGCCGAGCGTCCGCCCTCTTCCTGCTGAAGCCTCCCCAAGGCAGCCGCCAAATCCTGTGCGGAAGCCGGCCGGTTTTCAGGGCGCTTCTCCAGCAGCAGCGCAACGATGCGCGCGACGTCGTCAGGAATGTCCGAGCGCAGCCGATTGAGCCGAACTGGCTCCTCGGTGGTGATGCGGTTGATCAGCGCAATTGGCGTGATTGCTTCAAATGGCGGCTTTCCCGCCATCATCTGATACAGGATTACGCCCAGACTGAAAAGGTCCGTCGATGGCGTGAGCTGCACCCCGCGCACCTGCTCCGGAGACATGTACTGGGGAGTGCCTATGACGCCTTGGGTCTCATGTGTCGCGGCATTCGCAATACCAAAATCCGTCAGGCGCACGCGGCCCGATCTGTCGAGAAGAATATTCGCGGGTTTCACGTCCCGGTGAATGATCCCGGCCCGGTGTGCACAGGTCAGCGCTTCGGCAACTTGCCCCCCAATGTAAAGTGCGGTCTGCCAGGCGACCTGGCCCTTCCGTCGCAGAAACCGGTCAAGCGTCTCTCCCGGCACATATTCCATTGCGATAAACGGAGTTCCTGCCTCGATGCCCGCCGCATAGACACGCACAATGTTGGGATGTCGCAACGGCGCGGCAGCCTGGGCTTCTCGATGAAAACTCCGCACCATGGCAGGATTGCGCGCCAGACTGCCCAGCAACACTTTCAAAGCAACTGGCCGGTTCAGTGCCGTGTCGCGGGCTAGATAGACGGAACCCATCGCCCCGCGACCAATCAAGGCTTGCACCTCGTAACCGCCAAAGGCGGTTCCGAGCAAGGAGGCGTGACCTGATGGTTGACCTACCATATTTGGTGTGAACCCCGAGCGAAGGAGCATGCTATGTTGTATGTCAACAGTATTCCCTGCTTAATCTATCAACGCGAGCCATATTTGTCAAGTGTTTATCTGTCGTTCAATACGGAGTGGCTGCGGGACCGGCAGAGCTTCTCTCCAAGGCTCATGTGCTGAGCCCCTGACGGCTCGTCGCTTACACACGCTCGTCGAAACCGGAGTACTCCTTCGGGCACGGGAATGGTCAAGACCGGCAAAAGAGTAAAGGAGAGTGAGGGAGCGGATTATCCGCACTTTTTGCGAATCCACGCCGCGATTTGACTCAACTCTCTTCTGCGTTAAGACTTACAGAAAGCAGCGCGGCCTTCGATCAACCTCAGAATGACGGGCCGGCGGGCCGAGGCAGGGGCCTGGTAAGGCGATTCGGCGCGCGTAGGGGCAGTGGTTCGACGCGTTTCGGAATGGCAGCCGCCTTCTTTCGTTGAGCGTGCTCTTCGATTGCCAAGTGTCTTGCCACGATAGCGAGGCTGACAAGAAACCAGTAGGGCTCCATGATGCGGACGATCAGGAAGGAAATCGTCCCGAAGGAATGTACGATCAAGGCAATCGTGGCCGTAAAGGTACCCAAACCAAGCGCTTTGCCAAGCCAACTTCCCGACCAGAGAAAACCCTCTCGTGTAGTTTTTAGAATTAG
>JBAZRU010000125.1:4174-9267 GCA_041662805.1 Candidatus Hydrogenedentales bacterium
GGAAGACAAACGTCGCGAACCCAAACAGCCCAGTCTCAATCAGCACGCGAGCATATTGACTATCAAGGACGCGGTCCCACGAGACGCCCCCGCCAAACCACGGCCACACGTATAAGTTGTACTTGACCTTCCCCCACACGTAGATTCGCTCGTGGGTGGACTTGTCCACTTGCAGTCCCGTATCGACTCCGCCTACGGATAAATCCACTCCGCTTCCGCGTTGGAAGGTGTAGTTCACGCGCTCGACCACCTCGGCCGGCATGATGAACTGCGAGAACACAAGCACCAAGATCGTCAACACGATAAGGGCCGGCTTCTTCGCCATCACACCTAGAACGAACAATGCGGTTACCCAAGCCAGATACGAAGCACGCGAAAGCGTGAAGAGAAACGGCACGAATGCTAGAAGGGTGAGTCCGAGCATGACAATCCGAAGCTGCTTGGTGGGCGCCTTGAGAAGCATAGCTACTGCAATGCACATCACGAGCACGAGGTATCCGCCCAGGGTGTTTGGTTCAGTACCGCCAGTCTCGAAGGGGGCGCTCACGCGCTCGACGCCGGAAAGAAATCGGGAATAGAGCGCGTAGACAGAAATTACGGAACCCACGGCAAAGAAGACGCCAATCTGCCACCGTATCTGACTGTAACTACGAATCGCATTTCCCACTAGCACGAAGATCATGTAGTACTCGGCAATCTTCAGCAACGTGAAAAACGCTTCGCTCTGATCGAACAACGGAAGCGCAAGCCGAAACGCAAACATGGTGCTCCACAAACAAACGGCGTAATAGAAGACGATGCCCTTGTTTATCGGGTTATGCAGCCAAAACGACCCCTTTCCTTCGAAAACCATCTTCATCAGCACGCCTAAGAACACGACGACGATCAGGATATCGTCGTAGCGCACTTGAAGTGTGCGATTGCCGCTTCCGACCTCCCTGCCCGCAATTTCAGGCGATAGAAGCATGGCAACGACCAAGAAGGACACGCCCCAATCGACGCGTAAGACCGTGACTGCAAAAAGAAATAGACTTACCCCGAGGGCAACGGTGAAGGAAGGAATCTGGACGACGGAATGAAAGACAAGCAACCCGACGGCAGAAAACAGCATAAACCCGATGAAGAAAGGGAACTCCACATGGCTTTCCGCAACTTCGCCGCGGCCGATCTGATATTCGGGACTACCAAACAGCGCCATACACGATCCTTAACACCGCCAGCCGGTGGGTATCAGAAATGATACCAGCGCTTTTTCCTGCGCGGCGAGGCTTCGTCGTAGTAATAATAGTAGTAGTAATAGTGGCGGCCGCTGGCCTCCAGCCCGTTGAGAACCACGCCGGAGAGATGGGCACGCGCGGTCTCCAGCAGCCTTCTGCCCCGAAGGATCGTATGGCGGCTCGCAAATTCCACGGACACAACAAGAATCACCGTGTCCACTTCGGTGGCCAGGAGCACCGGGTCCGTTACCACAAGCACGGACGGGGCATCGCAAATGACTAGGTCGAATTCGCCGGTGAGTTGCTCCATCACGCGCCGCATGCGCTCGGAGCCAATCAACTCCGAAGGATTGGGTGGAACGCGCCCGCTCGAGATCATCCAGAGATTATCGACCCGTGTGGGGCGTATCACCGTATGCACATCTTGGCCTTCGCGAAGCACGTCCGCGAGCCCCGGACCCCGCTCCATGCGCAGCACGTGATGCACGTGCGGCCGCCGAAGGTCCGTGTCTATGATGAGTACACGCAGCCCACTGTCGGCAAGCGTAACCGCCAGATTGACCGCTGTAGTCGTCTTGCCCTCGCCGGGCACGGCGCTCGTCACCATCACGCTACGCGGCCTGGTTTGAATGGTGGCAAGCTGGAAATTCGTGCGAAGAGTCCGGTATGCCTCCGAGATCGGCGATTTCGGATCGTGCCGCGTGACAATGCACGCGTCCACTTGTCCTTCATCCGTAATGGACACGAAGTCACCTCGATGGCGTCCGCGCGCCTTGCCAAAGCGCATCTTCGGAATCGTACCTATAACTTCGACCCCAATGTACTCGGCAACGTCTTCAATGGTTCGAATGGACGTGTCCATCCACTCGAAAAGCATCGCGAGACCAAAACCGGCAATCAGACCGACAAACCCGCCGATTACAAAATTCATCCACGGGCGAACGCGCTGCGACGTGGGCTCCCGGCTCGAAACGACTGCATCCTGCCGCTCGACGAAGCCCCCCTCCCGGTTGATTGCCGTGGAGATCTCAAATTCCTTGTCCAAGAGCGCGTCCAACTGGTCCCGCATCTTCGCTGTCTTGCGCACCAGCTCCTGGTATTCCTTATCCTGCTCGGTAAGCGCGGGAAGTGCAGCTTCCAGATCGGAGACAAGTTTTCGGTTGGTGGAGGACGCGATGTCGAGCGACGTCAGTTCGATCTGGAGCTGCACATATTGACCTCGCAACTGCTGGCGGTCTTCAAATACGCTTGCCCCGCCCTCGGACGCGCCATCAAGCTCCTGCATCGCAATCAGGATCGCCTGCTCCTTCTCCCGGATTTCCTCCTGAAGCTCCTGCAATGGCTGATATCCGGGCTCGAAAATGACCGTCATCGAAATCCGCTTCTGATGGAGTTCACTCAGCTCCGGAATCAGCTTGACGACAACTTGATCGCTGATCTGTCCGAGCGACAAGGGCAGCTTCTCGTTCTGCTCGCGAAGCTGAGCCTCGATGTTCTCCATCTTGATGCGGATCTCTTCCTTGGTCGTCTCCGCATTGCTGATGTCTCTACTGAGCTTCTGCATTTCATCGGAGACTTGATCCTTCGTGCGAAATCCCATGTCCTTACGGAAATGCCAAAGCGCGCTGTCCGCCTTGTCCAACTCTTGCCGCAACTCATCTAGCTGCTTCACAACAAAGGCGAGGGTGTTTTGCTCCTCTTCGACGAGGAATTGCCGGTTGAGATTGATGAAGGCGCGCGCCGCAAATTCGGTGAGACGGTTTGCCTCGTCCTGCGTCGAGGCCATGGCCGTAATCTTGACCATGCCGCTCGCATCGACCGGCTCAAGCTTGATTCGCGTCTGAACATCGTTGGCGACGGAAGTAAGCTCTTGCTCGGTCGCAACCGTTCCGTATGGCAGTCCTTCCGCGACGGCCTGCTGAACCATGGCATGGACAACGCTGTCCGCAACCGCTTCCTTGCTGATTCTCTCGACAAGGGCCGAAGGCGAGTTAAGAAACAGCGCCTTCCCCCCTACATCCCTTAGAACGCCCTTTTCCCAAGGCGACTGCCGCACAATCAGCTTTGTACTTCCGGAAAAGGAAGAGAGTGGTTTGAACTGGGTCAGTCCATAGACGCCATACCCCGCGCCGATGAGAAGCGTAAACAGCATGATCAAGCGCCAGCGACGCTGAGCAACGGTCATGATGAACCGAAGCTGATTCTCTCGCGTCGACTGGCTTGCTGCCTGATCTAGAGCTGCCGTCTCACTGGCCATTGCGGCGCTAATCTCTCCGTGTCTCCGCCCGACTTTGTAATTGGGGTAAATTCGGGGCCACCATCGTCGAGTTCTTCGTTACGTCGAGCATGCGATCCCACGTTACGGTCTCGGGCGTTTCGTGGACCGTTGGCGTCAAGAATACCATCAGCTCCGTTTGAGTCCTCGCTTTTTCCGTCCGCTTGAACACGTTCCCAACGACCGGAATGCTCCCAAGTCCGGGCACTTTCTGGACGTTGTCGCGCAAGTCATTTCGGTAAATGCCCCCAACCACGAGCGTCTGCCCGTCGCGAACATTCGATTCCCCCGTGTACTTCCTCACGGATCGAATCGGAACTCCCTGCGACTGACCGGCAGGATAGGATACCTCCGGCGCGAAATCGAGTTTGACGTACGCCCCCTTATCGTCCCGATAGATATGTGGCGTGACCACCATCTTGATTCCAAGGTCCAAGAATCGCACCGAGAAATTGGACCGCCCCGAGGCCTCCGTTCCGAATTCCGTGTACGGGACCTCGTCAATCATCGAAATCTCGGCCTTTTTGTGATTTACGGTCAAGATGTTTGGATTGGCCAAAAGCTCGGCCTGATTGTCGGCAACCAACGCGTCAAGCAGCACGCCTAAATCGATGTTGCTGTTTATCAACCCGAAGAACATCTGTCCAACTTTCGGAATCTGCACGGGCAGGTTCAAGCGCCGGTCGAAGACGCCTTTGTTCACGAATTCCCTACCAATGCCTCCCGAGCTACTCCCGCTCGGGTCGCCAACAGACTCATTATTCGCCGGAGACGCCGAAAGTCCCTTCAGACCGCTGATGCCAAAGTCTTGGTTAGGCATCGGATAGTACCCGCCGTTGGCTTCGTCTCCTTGCACAAACCAGCGAACCCCCAACTCCTTCATCGCGCCTACCTTGACTTCAGCGATCTTTGCCTCGATCCGGACCTGCTCCAATTGGCTCTGCATTTGGTCCAGACGCGCCACAACCGACATCATGTTCTGCATCGCCCCTGGCGTGTCCGTGAGAATGAGCGTGTTTGTATCCGGGTCGAAGCTTACGTTACCGCCCTCCGACGTCATCCCTTGCAGGGCGCTGCTGAGCGACTTCGCATTCGCGTTCTGCAGCGGCACCAATTCGGTCTTCATTTCCGTGGTCCGATATCCCCCTCCCATGGTGGGGCCGCGTCTCGAGATCGTCACGCGGGGGTTCTTGAGAATTGCTTTGAGCGCACTCGACACACGCGCCGCGGCTTCCGGTTCCGAAAGGCCGGCAATACTCACCGTCCCGATATAGGGCAACTGGACGCTTCCGTCCGGATCGACCTGCGTTGTCGTGGACAACTCCGGTCTCCGATAGACATCGACAAACACAAGGTCTCCCGGGCCAATCGACGCAGTCGCGTCAGGCGTCGCCGGAGTCTCCTCCGCGGCGCCCGCATTCAGGGCAAAACACATTACCCCGAGCCACGCGACGGCTATCTTGCGTCCTAGTTTCACTGAGCTTCTCCCTTAGCCTCGGGCCGCGGCTGTTCCGTCTGCGCAGGATCGGCTACAAACGGGGCTGCCGGCAACGGAAGGTAATCTGCCTGGACATTGCCGCTTGGACGCTTCACGTGAAGCC
>JBAZRU010000125.1:9277-12939 GCA_041662805.1 Candidatus Hydrogenedentales bacterium
GGATAACGTCGTCTCGAAGTCCATTCCATGCACGAAGGTCGGTCACCGTGACGTTATATCGCCTTCCCAGCATACTAAGTGTCTCGCCGGGTTTGACCGTGTGCATCGTTTCCTGTTCAGGCTCGCCCGCGGGTGCCGGGGGTGCGGTGGTCGATTCTGCCCCGCTCTTCTCCGTTGCCGCTGGCGTCGGCTCCGATTCCACCGGAGCAGGAGCGGATTCGGGCGCTACGGCTTCGCTCGACGGGTCCGATGGCGCTTGTGGCTCCTGAGGCAGCTCCTGCGTGTCGCTCGACCCCCCCTCTTCGGCTGGAGCCATCGCCGCACCATCGACGGGCTGTTCGCTCGATTCCGGTTCGGACGTCTCTGCCGGAGTCTCTTCAAGGGGCGTTTCCGAGTCTGCCGCAGGCGTCTCTGGGGGTAGTGTGCCTTCCCCGCCGTCTGCCGACTTTCCTCGCAGAACTTCAACCTTATTGCGAATGCTGGCTTTGCTTGTTGGGTCGATCCCCGTAAGCTGGATGGCATTTCCCCATTGCTGCAAGGCCTGCTCCACATAGCGAGCCTTCAAATTAGGCTGTTCGGCGCGTTCCGCCAGCGAATGGTAAAGCATGCCCAATTCTTCGAAATCTACGTCGGGCGTTAGGTTGCCTTCTATCCCCGTAGACTGAAGGTAGTATGAGCGTGCCGACTCTTCATCGCCAAGCTTTGAGTAGGACCTTGCCAAGGTCCGCAGCATCGGAACCGCCGCTGCCGGGTCCCTTAAGCGCAAGTCCGGATCCTGCAGCATTTCGATTGCTTGCTGATACTTGCCCAATTCAAACGACAGAATTCCCATGAGAATCTGGGCTCGGGCCGCCTTAGGGCTGGTTGGATTCTCCGTCAAGAATTCCTGAAATTGGCTCAGGGCCTTCTCGTAAACGCGCTTGGCCTCGTCCTTGGAAGTAGGACGACTCTCCCGTAGTGCGTAGGCCGCTGCAAATTGCGCCTCCGGCCGCAAGGGGCTGTCCTTTTGCCGTGCGGCAAACTGAGCGTAGGCATCTGCCGCCTTCAGATACTCTCCGCGCGACGCATACACACTTGCTTGGTCGTATAGGGTTTCTGGGCCCGCAAATCGGCTTTGATACAGGCGGTACCCTTCGTAACCCAGGAACCCCAGCATTCCCAGCGTTATGGCGGCCACGCTCATTCGCGCTATCAATACCCCCATTTGGTTTCGGGCACGGGAACGACGCTTGCCGCGCCTGCGTTCCTTTGCCTCGGCATCCTCCGGGTCTGGCATTCTCGCGTCAGGCGAAAGTCCGGTCTCTGGAGTTTGCTCGTACGCGGCATCGTCGGCTACCGCAAATGCCTCGCCCGCCTGCATCGGTGCGTCCGCTTCGATTTCCTGAAGAAGCTTCTCTGCCGCCCTCAAATCGGTCGGCACTGCAAAAGAGTCCCGGCGCGGAGGATGCGTGTCCGGAGTTCCAATTAGTTCCTCGCGAACCGGCTCCCGAGAGGTCTCCGTTGGGATGCTTGGGATTTCCTCGGGGGCTTTTGGCTCCTTGTCCGAAGCCTCCGCGGCGCGCGCCTTCTCGGACAGATCCGCGATAATGTCCCTTAAGGGAGGCATTGCACTCCCAGTGCTTGGGGCTGGAGCCAAAGCCGACTCCATTCCTTCCGTGTCGAGTGCACCGCCTGGAGCCATTTCGGCGTCCACATCTCGGACGCCTTTTTCATAGAAACTGAGAGGTTTTGTCGTATCCAGATCGAATGTGTCGCCAAGCGGAGGCAAGACTCTTGGAGTATCGCCCTCCTCGGGCGATGTCATGCCGCTCATCTGAATGAATGAAAGGTCATCTCGCCGCTGCTCGGAGGGGATTCCATTGGAAAGGCGCGGATCGTCCAGTCGCCCAAGCAGTCGCTCGTCGATTTGATCGAGCTCTTTTAAGACCTCGTCTTGTTCGCCTTCGCGCTCATCGGGAGCATTATCTGAGTTCTGCGCCATCGAATTCCGCAAATGCCCGTACGCCGAGACTCGTCCCGCCCCGTGCTGCATTCAGCAGCATTCGGTTGGCGCGGGCGGTCTGGGGTGAAAATGACCGTCGTTGTGCCGACGTGTCCATGCTCGGGTCGTCACTGCCGAAATCAAACTCCGCAATGCTCGGAACGGGGGGATCGGCAACCAAGGCCGCCACCCGCGACCGCCGTTCGTGATTTGGGAGCGTGGTCTTCTGAATCGTGTGAAGGACAATCGCCTGGCCTATGCGACGCGCACGAAGCTGATAGGCCAGGAGCAACGCATTCCTGCACAGTGTCACTGTCACGCGCGGGCTCCCTTCGGCGTAGGCGTGAATGAGCCGCACGCCCGCAGCATCGAAAATGGGGGGCTGCAAGCCCGGGACCGCCGCCTGCCGTAGTCGAAAATCGATCAGGTTCTGCGTGTCCTGCATGTTCAGGGAATCCAGCGAGTACGTCATGCTGATGCGCTGCTCGAAATTGGGCGCCGCCTGCAACACGGCGGTCCACTCCAACTGGGAAAAGAAGACCAGATTCAGCAGTTTATGCTGGGGAGTCTCCAGATTCTGGGCCAAACGCAACAACTCCAATTGACCGCGCTTGTTCAGATTCTGCGCGTCGTCGATGATGAGCGTATGGATCCTGCCTCGATTCGTGGCCAAGTACTGATAGAGCATTTCCATGTAACTGGCAAACGAGCGGTCCTCGGGGCGAAGCCCGAACTGGAGCACTATCGCCTCCAAGAGGGAAAAACTTGTCCACGACGGAATTGGCGAGGCAATCACCGCCGTATTGTACTTCTCGGGATTCGCGCGCATACCTGCAATGAGCTTGCGCAGCAGCGTCGTCTTACCCGTCCCGTAGTTGCCCAAAACAACGGAAATCCCGTGACGGTCGTCGACGGCGTTCCACAGTCGAAACAGGCACTCTTTGTGCGCGTTGGTCGCGTAAAAGTAGGCCGGATCGGCCGTTGCGGCAAATGGTTGCTCATTGAGCCCGAAGAAACTCAAGAGGGATTCGGTATTCTCTTCCATTGACCCCGTCCCCGTGCGAAACCGCTTCCGGGATGCAGCAGTGTGCCGCTGGTTCGCACAGCCATCATGGTGGGTACCCTCATTTCGCCGTACCCGCCCTACCGACCGTTTGTGTTGAGTCGCCAATCCGTCCGTGTATCGGCGAAACAGGCACGCTCCATCGTACTACTCAACACCTTGTGCCGCAGGCGTATTGTAGCCAAGGGTCTACAAGGTGTCAAGCGAAATCGTCAATTTGTAGTGTTCTAAACTCTGACTCGTACTAAATATTGTGGTTTCTTCTTTGACTCGGCTTTTGCTTTGCTACAAATTGCGATTTCTCTTGGCATCGCTTGGACCTCTATGCTATATACTGAGAAAATAGTGAAGAAGTACTTGCAATCATTTGACTTGGCAAGGAATTGCGCACGCATGCAACGTGAACGAGTTGTGCTGGAATCCGGCCCCCTGGTGGGCACTCGGTACGATATTGTCGGATCGCTTACGATCGGGCGCAGCCCAGATAACGGATTGCAAATAAATGACTTACAGGTTTCTAGGCGACATGCCGTCATCCAGCAGAACCAGGCCGGAACCATCATCCGAGACCTGGGGAGCGGAAATGGCACCTATGTCGGCGAACGCCGAATAGTCGAA
>JBAZRU010000126.1:0-2905 GCA_041662805.1 Candidatus Hydrogenedentales bacterium
GCCACGTTTGTCCTTCTCAACCGTATCGGCGACCAGGGCATCCACTTCGGCCAAGCTGGTCATCCGCTTTGCGATGAGGTCATCCACCGCGTCGTACTTCCAAAACCGCAGCCCTTTGCGCACGACATAGACTGGGGTTGTGTGCGCCTTCGATCCGTCGCTGCCGTCCGCCATCGCCGCAATCCAGAATCCGTTGCCCGACGGTAACACGAAATCGACCGAGATCTCGGACTTCTTCGGATCCGATGAGTTGACCTGTTTTACGCTTTCGCCACACGCGACAATTTCAAGCTTTGTCGGCACCGCGTATTCGCTGCTCCCCCACGCTTTGGCATGAACGCGAAGGTCTTTGCTGCCATCGACGACAATCTCATCTCCGGGAAGCGCGTCGTCAACCGTGAACTCAAGCATGACGCCGTTCGTCACAAACGTGCGGCCCTTGCCAACGGCCTCGAACCAACGGTCGACCGAGAACTTCTTCTTGCCCAGGTAGGCGTAGGAGCGCACTTCGCCAACGGTTCCACCCCAGGGCACATCCGACCCCGCCGACGCCGTCACCTTGAATCCAAGATTGAGAAATTCGTAGTAGAGGTCCGTGCCCATTGCAGCGAACTGGAGAAGCTCCACGAAATCGACTTTGCCTTTCGGAATGTTGATGGACATATCCCGGTGTACATGGAAGATTCCCGAGTTCGCGTGGGCATAGCCCGACAGCCCGCCCTGGCGCTGGACTTCGTCGAACACGGTGTCGTAGAGGTAGTACTGGTCCGTATTTCGAATCATGTTCTTGATGTTCATGTGAAGCGTATGACCCAATTCGTCGTGTGTGCGAGGGCACTCTTGGCCGGGCGACAACACGCGGTCACCGTCTTGCACGCGGTACTTCGGACCGAACCCGCGTTGCTCGAACCAGGTGCGGTAGATGTCGCCCATCTTGACCACGTTGGCCACGTGAATGTCTTCGGCTTTGATCCACGTCATGAGCGTTTCGGCGTCGGAGTCGCTCAGAATCTGGCAATGCACGTGATCGTCGCCGGAGTACCAGCCCTTCTTTGCCATGTTCTCCCAGCGCCGCAAGGTGTATTCGCGCTCGGTCGTCTGGCCTGACACGATGGTGATTGTGTCGAACGCGGGCAGATATTCGATGCCGATATGGACGACGACCTCATACTCGCCCGGTGAGACCGTCGCGGTGAACGGCCCCGGAATGCACCAGCACGAACCCGCCAATCGCCCCGGCAAATTGGCGTTCCGGCGCGCCGTGGCCGACCCTTGGCTGTCGAACAGCGGAGCGAAGTCCGTTGCGTTGGGCGGCTCGACGAAATGATTGTCCAGCTTGCGCACGATGCGGACCATAGCAGGAACCGGTCTTCCTGTTTCGGCGGATACCACCCGCAAAGCAAGCGTGCCCGGCTGCGCGGACGTGATGGTCAACGGCAAAAGCGTCTTGGCGTCGTCTTGCGAGGAGAACTCGAGTTCAGCCGCAGTCTTCAATTGAGGCACATGCGCGAAGCGCACCAAGACCCACGTGACGCATCCCGGCGTGACGCGTATGGGCAGCCGCGGATGCGACACTTTCGCGAAGTCGAAATCGGCCAAGGCACACCGTTGCGGCCCGTCCCCCGCGTCGACGCGAAACAGCAGAACGCCCGAGTCCCCGGGCAATTCGACCGGTGTTATCGCGGGGAACACGGCATTCTGCGCGGCTAGCGCTATCGGTAGCTTCCCGGGGCACGCCTCCAATAACTCGCCCAGCCGAACAGCCGTCTTGTTTCGTCGCTCCATGGCGGCTACGCGGCCGGCCTCGTCTTTTGCACCATTGAAGGCGTTCTGGGAATCCCTTAGTTCACGGTTCACGGCGTCTAACTCGCTTCGCACGGCTTCATCGAAGAATTGCGCGCCTGCGCGGGCCAAGTCGCCCGTCATATCCGTTGCGCCTTTGAGGACTTCGTCCAGCGCGAAACTGGTCGAACCGATGAACACTGCCAAAAGCAACGCCGTTCGTCTCATGGCTTCTCTCCCTTTACATATCTGTTAACGGGCACATGCTCCTCGCGGATCGCCGTGCATTTCCATTCCACCACGCGATTCTGGGTCTCGGCTTCGCTGGCCCGCAGGGCGCTTCCGGACTGAGTCGAAACCAGTTCGATGCCGTCTCTGCTGCGAACGCATGCCTGCAGCATTGCAGGCTTGCTGTCCCACAGGCGATCCTCAAGTGCGATTTCACTTCCCGCTTTGAACGACTTTGGGGTTCGAGCGAACAGGAACAAGCGCAACAAATGAGGGTGCTCCTCAAGGTCTTGCGAGTCGTACATATCGAGTTCCGGGTCGTAAAGCGGAACGAGGCGAACGTCTTTGCCCGCTACGGAAAGGCTGAGAGATTTCTCCGCCTTCTCAAGAACGCGCTTCAGATATGCATTCTTCTCGTCCGAGTCGATTGCCCCGTCATTGTTCGCGTCCATCGTCCGCCGCTCATCCAGCGAATCGTGCGCATTGAAGGAGATCTCCAAGGTGAGGTCGATGTTATCGGGGGAAACGCTCAACACCGCGACGTGTTGAACGTATTGTTCGAGTGATTCGTGGGCATGGGCAGCCCACGACGCAATCACGATGGCGCTTGCCCATGCAATCCATGTGAGAGCCGGCTTCATGCCCGAAGCCTCCTTACCACTTACCTTACCGTGCAAACGCCAGTCTAGGAGTCGTCCTGGATCCTGTCAATAGCGCCGTTTTCTAAAAGGAGGCTGCCTCCAGCGCGGCGAGATTGGGGAACCCGCCGTTTGGACGCCGTTTTTTGGGGTCGTACCACGTCTCCCACATCGGATTCATGTCCCCCACTTCGCGTGTCTTCAAGTGCAGGCGAAGGATATGTGCCGCCTCGCGAAGATGCATGTTCGCGTCTTCT
>JBAZRU010000126.1:2915-12930 GCA_041662805.1 Candidatus Hydrogenedentales bacterium
CTACCGCACTGTCGCGGCTCCATGCCAAGAGCGCCTTCTGCAATTCGAGATGAAGCGCGACCGTCTCCATGAACAGTCGAATCGGGAGCACGACGTGGTCGTGGCAGAAATGGGCTTGGTCATTGGCGAGCAAGTTCGCCTTCTCCGCCTCGCGAAGCGCCGTGTTCAGCAGCGCAAGACGGCTCTCCGTTTCCTTTACGGCTTTCTCCAACGCGGGCAAGTCCGCGACTGCCTCCTTCGACAGACACGCCTTTTCCGAAGCAACGGCTTCGTGAATGAGCCGCACGTAGCCTTCGCCGCTGACCTCATGAAGCAAATCGAACGCGCGGACCACGTGGGGCGCAGCTTCATGCCCGAAATAACGAACGGCCCAGTCCTGGAGGAACGTCTCGCCGTCGAACGCCTCCGGCGCGTAGGTTGCCTTGGCATACGCCTCGAGATTCAGGATGAAGTGCCGGAACGTCTGGCCGTTGACCAGACAGTATTCCGTGGCCTCGTGCGTGACGAGCAATTCTTTCATGCTCTTCTCGATGCGCCGGGGGTAGGGGTCCTGCACCACGTGGTTGAGCCAGAACCCCGCGTGCATGTAGGTCCCAAACCGGTATCCGCGTTTGTCCTCGGGGAAGGGATTGAACAGCCCCCACCCGTTGTTCGGCCACAGAAGGATGTAGTCCTTTGGAGGCGCAAAGCTGCCCGACTTCCACAGCGCCTGTCCGTGGGCGTAGAGGTCGCACAGCAGCGTTGCGTCGGGCTTGTGCTCCAGCACGACGTCGCGTAGCGCCGTGAATGCTTCCGTCATGACCGCGCCGGTATCTTCGCCGCATGCGCTCTTGTACTGGCAGTCCCAAATCTGGCTGCGCGGCCGGTCGAGGAACAGGTCGGCCTTGCCCAAGGGCGAATCCTGCATGTAATAGCGCCAGGTATCGATCCAGCGTTGTTTGTGCCGCGCCCAGCAGACGCCTTCCTCTTCGGTGATGTGCTTGAACTCCCACGCTAAGTACATGGGAATTTGCGCCATGATTCCCTTGGCGTGCGCGTAGTCGATCACCCAATCCAGCAATTCCAGGTCCGTGTGATAACCGGGACGCAACTTGATGTAATCCTCCCATAGGAAGAATTCGCTGCGCCCAAGATGGTCGTGCAGGTCGATTGCGTTGTATCGAGTCCGGGCGAGGGTGTCGAGCACGCCCCGCCAGGTATTCTTGTCGAACTGCAAATACGGCTGGGTCATGTTGGCCAGTTCGTCGTCGTCGTTGTCGAAGTAGCAGAGGATGGGAACCCGTGGGGGGGCGACGGTGCGGTCGAGCGTATCGGGAAGGAAATCGGGGCGCACGGCCGGCGCGTAGCCCGTGAAGTAATGGTAGGGGTCTATGCCCAACACGTCGCGTGCAAAGTCGTAGACCACATTCTGCGCGCCCTTGGCGTCGCTCCCCGCCAAGACGACTAACGGCCCGTGGCCTGGCCGGTCAATGCGCTTGATGATGCCGCCTTGCTTGCCGGGGCGTTCGTGCGTAACGTCGATTTCCCCGTGGTCTGCCAGCATCCCCACCCAGCCGCTCGAAGAGGGGGTGCCGACCAGGTAGACCGTTCCCTTGTCGTGGCGCCCCAGGTGTTCCTCGTGCAAGAAGACCGGCGGCCCGATGACCTTCTCGAGATCCGATTTCAAGTCCTCGCAGGCATTGCGTTCCAGGGGAGTGGCATCGACACCGTATACGACCGTGTGTTTCATGGGAGATGGGCCTTCCGTCAATTGTCATTACATTCTTGCTAGGGTACGTTCTGCGTACACGAAGGTCAAGTGAGAGATGCGGGTTGGGTGCAATTCAATAGGACGGATCCGGCGGATCGGACGGATCCGTCTGATGGATCGGCCTGATCGCTTGTGGCGTGTATTTCGGGTACCATTCGCTGCCTGAACCTGGAAGAGGACTCCAATGCCATCGCACCTTGAACCCCCTTGCGCCATCCTTCCCACCGCCGGGCAAGGGACGTTTCGAATTCTGCAACTGACGGATTTTCACAGCGACAAAGGCGACGGCCTTGCCGAACAGACCTACGCGGACGTACGCAGCATCGTTGCGAACACGTCCCCCGATCTGCTCGCCGTGACGGGGGATATCTGGTGTTGCGATGACGATGGGGAACGGGCGCAGGCAATCATGCAGCGCGACCTCGCCTTCCTCGATTCGCTGCGGGTTCCGTGGGCATTCACGCCGGGCAACCACGACCATTCGGACACGATCGCGGAGGCGTTGCGGCGTAGCGCCGCGTCCTTTGGCATGGCCGCACCGATGGGGGACGACGCGGGGAACTACCGCGTCGAGATTCAGGCGAACGGCGTAGCGTGCTGGGATGTCTTCTTTCTCAATTCGCACGAGCGTTCGCTCACGCACGACGATGTCGCGTGGCTTGAACGCGAGTCTGAGCGTTTATGCGAAGCCCGCGCCCGGCTATTGCCTGCACTCGCCTACTTTCACATCCCACTCGAGCACTATGAAACGGCGCGTCTCGAAGGGCGAACGCACGGCATCGCCCAAGAGGAAGTCCTTTACTGGGACGACGACGGCACGCTGTTCGACGGTCTGCGCCGCGCGGGAAACGTACGCGCCTGCTTCGTGGGACACAGCCACGCCAACGACTTCTGGTTCGAGGAAGACGGGATCGTCTTTTCGTATGGACGCGCTACCGGCCACGGCGGATATGGGGCTGACCGCCTGCAAAAAGGCGCGACCCTCGTGGAACTCGAGCTCGCGTCGGAGCGATTCGATTTCCAAACCGTGTTCGCAGACGGCTCGTGTTGGCGAGCGGTGTAGGGCGCGAGGATAGGGCGCTTTCGCCGAAAGCGCCTCTTTGCCAACTCTCGCAGACAGCGGCTTCCCGCGGACGTTTCGGCGAAACGTCCCTACCATCGCGCGTACGAAGTCTGCGTCAGGAAGCAGGCTGGAAGCCTGCACCACAATCGCGGTGCTACTCCGTGCCGATGTTTTGTTCGACGACGGTCTTGCCTTTGGAGTTGTTCCCGATGCGGACCGCACCTTCCACGACGTTCTCCGTGACAATTGCGCGTTTCACGCCCTCTCCAAGCAGCACTTGCGGCTTGTCCTCGTGGAACTCGCAGCCGCGAATAAGCACCGTGCCGCCGACCGCAGTGATAGCGGGAACCGGTTTCTCGCGGTATCCCCATTGCTGGAACGTACAATCGCTGAACCCAATTACGCCTGTCCCGGCGATCAGGGCGATGCGGTTGCACGGCCCCCAGAACGCGCAGTTCGAGAAGCGCACGGCCCCGGAGTTCGTTTTCTCGACGCGGACCATGGTCGGATCGGGTCCGTCGAAGGATACGAATTCGCCGTTGGTGATGAGGATGCCGATGGGCGAAGAGTTTTCAATCGAGACGGCCGTCTGGCAATTGTCCGCGCCGATGCCGAGGAAGTTGCCGTTCGTGACCCCCGACTTCGTTTCGATGAACTGGTAGCCGATGTGGTACCCGAAGCAAAACGTATTCAGGACATAGTGCCAATCGCTCTTTCCGAAGATGAACGCGATACCGTGTTCCATTTGCCATTTGAATACAGGGGTGTTGAGCGACCACCAGGGATTCCAGTGGACGTTTTCGACGCGGCCGATATCGTAGATGTGGTCGATATAGAGGCCGATATGAATCGGCTGGCCATGGACATTGCGAATGAGGACGCGCTGATTTTGGCTGGCGTCGATGGCGTTATACGGATTGAGCAATTCGACATCGACAATCGCCGAATTGTTGCCGCGCATGACAACGGTATACGGATACGGCGTGGGCGCTTCCGCGTCGGGCTTCTGATCGGGATAGTGGACGCACACGCCTTGGAGCACGGAATTCGAATCGAGTTGGATGAAGGGTGCGCCTTCTTCCGAGCCGGCTCCGCCTCGGGGCAGCAGCACGGTGCCATACACGGGCATCTCATCGTCGCGCTTGTCGCGAATGCCCGCGTGGGCGGGGGCATAGGCAAACACGCCGCGGAGGGTCACGTCTTTCGGAAAGACCAGCGAACCGTCAAAGCCAAACTTGCCCGCGGGCGCTTCCACAACTCCCCCGCCCGCAGCCGAGGCGGCTGCAAGCGCTTTCTGAAATGCCGCCGTATTGTCGGTGGTCCCATCGGCTACGGCTCCAAACTCCATCACACTCCAGGTGGCCTTACGTTCCACGGCGGTCCCCTCCTTTGCCGGTGGCTCTTGAGCGGTCGACAGGGTCGCCGCCAGCGCCACGAGCAGCGCACTTCCCAGTGACATGTACGTTCGATTCATGGTTCCCCCCGTTTGGACTCGTGCGCGTCCGAAACTTGTTGTTGGTCTGTGGTTGTGAAACGCATCGCTTCTTTCTTGGCGATTTCAGCGCGGGAACTTCGCGCGGCGATCGCCATGAGAATAAAAACCAGCGATACGATAGTCAGCCCTTGAAAAAGTGCAAGGGCAGTGTCGACAAGACTGGTGCTGTTCCGCAGCAGGACGCCGCTGATGCCCATGACCAGGCAGAGCAAATAGATGAACAGGACGGCCTGGTGTTGGGAAAACCCCATCCAGACGAGGCGATGCGACAGGTGATCGGTTGCGCAGTGATCGATGACTTGCCGCACAGTGCGCGTATCGCCGCGAATGATGCGGGCAACAAGGATATAGACAAAGTCGAAGATGGGCACGCCCAGGATGAGGAGGGGAATACTGGTGGAGACGATGGGATTGCGGCTCCATTCGCCCATGACGCCCAGGGCAGCCAGGGTGAATCCGAGGAAGAAACTGCCGGAATCGCCCATGAAAATGCGCGCAGGTTTTGTGTTGAAGATAAGGAACCCGGCGTTGGAACCGATGAGGCCCGCGGCCAGGAGTCCAAACCAGGAAAGACTGGTTTCGGTGCCCGCGGCAATGAAGGCTTGGAGGGCGATAATGAGATACATGGTGGAGACGATGGCGGAGATACCACCCGCGAGGCCGTCCATGTTGTCGATTCCGTTGATAGCGCTGGTGACGCCGACGACCCAGAGAATCGTCAGGAAGAGGTCGGGTGGGTAGCTTCCGAAAACGCGGATAAGGACGCCGAATTGCGACATAATGATGGTGACGCCGACGAGCGTGAAGAACTTAAGGACAGCCGGAATCCCGCCCTTGATGTCGTCGACGGCGCCGACCACGAGGCAGATTGCAGATCCCAGCAGAACGCCTTTCATGGGGTTGTCGCGGTAGTTTGGATAGAGGACGGCGACGGCAAACGCGATGAAAATGACGATGCCCCCGCCGCGAACGACGGGCTTCTTGTGGATCTTATTCTCGGCTACCTGGTCCATAACGCCGAGCTTCGACAACAAGCGAATCGCAATGGGCATCAGCGTCACCGCCACAAGAAATGCGATGCACCCGACCTGAATATAGGTTCGCGGCCAATAGTGCAATTGCTGAAGCATGCCCAGTCCCTTATTCCAACCCGCTCCCGGCGTTCACGCGAAGAACCGTCTCACGCTATCGATGATGAACGTTGTTTGGGCGTCTGTCAACGACGGATAGATGGGCAGCGAAAGACAGCGCTCGTGGACTTCGTCCGCCACGGGGAAGTCCCCGCCGAAATCGGCGAAATAGTGGTGAGCCGGGAGATAGACCGGGCGCTTCGCCTCAATCCCTTGTTCGTTTAAGGATCGTTCGATCGCCTCGCGCCGGGGTGTCTGGACGACGTACCGGAAATACACATGCCCGTCGCCGCTGGGCAACCGCATCGGATATCCGCGAAATGCCGCCTCGTAACGCCCGGCGATTTCCCGGCGGCGCTCGATGAAGCCGGAAAGCCGGCGCAGTTGAATGCGGCCGACGGCAGCCTGCAGTTCCGTGAGCTTGTAGTTGTACCGTCGCTCATAGTCGTCGCGGTTGTCATAGTCGCGCCGGTCGCGCACATAGTCGG
This sequence comes from Candidatus Hydrogenedentales bacterium, assembly GCA_041662805.1. Taxonomy (GTDB): domain Bacteria; phylum Hydrogenedentota; class Hydrogenedentia; order Hydrogenedentales; family SLHB01; genus JAIBAQ01. The sequence continues at coordinate 8,842 of JBAZRU010000126.1, forward strand.
CAACGTCTGCATCATCGGTCAGCACCATACCGCCTTCGCCACCGGACGTCATGAGCTTCGTCGCGTAGAACGAGGCGACGGACGCGACGGACGCACGGCCCGTGGGTCCGCCTATGGATTGCGCGATGTCTTCGATGACGGTCTTGTCCTGCGGCAACCGCGCCTGTGCGCCAAACAAATGCGGCAGGATAACGAAGGGACAGTCATCCGGCACGCCCGCCGGATCAAGATTGAAGTCGTGGCCAACGTCGCAAAGCTCGGGCCACCCCCCCGCCAGTTCGACTGCCGTTGACAACGACACGCACCCGTACGTCGGCAATGCCACTTTCAACTCGACGACGGCATGCACCGCCTCCAATGCCAACTGCAACGCCGCGGTTCCGCTGCTCGTCGCCACGCCATACTTGCGCTCCACGAAGGCCGCGCATTCCTCTTCGAAAGCCGCCACTTCCGGGCCTTGCGATAACCGCCCGGAACGAAGCACTCGCGAGGCCGCTTCGATCTCCGCCTCGCTCATCGTCGGCGCACTGTGCGGAATCTTCATTCCATTCCTCGCGTTTCGTTTGCCGTTTCGCTCAACAGCGCGTGCAGCGAGTCCGGTCCGCAATGGAATAACAGATCGACGATGGACAAATCGGCGATGAACGATCCATGCGACTGCGGATAAACGGGCGCTGTCCAATGCTGCAATTCGAGTCCGATACCCGCCGCTTCAAGCTGGGCTGCGTCGAGGTATTGCTCCAAGGCATACGCGCCGCTGTAGTACCGGTCGGCGTTCACGGCCTTCAACAAGTTAATCAGGCGTTCGGTGGCGATTCCAGGCACGTTCAGCTCAGAGGCGTACACGACGCGCGCATCGATGCCGAGCGTCTCCACGAACCATGTCAGCATATGGCGGTTAAGGTCGTTGAGCTTCGTCCATTCCCTGCCATACACGTCTTCAAAGAATCCCGCGTATTCAGCGAAGAACGGCGCTTTCCCATAGCTCTGCTTCAAGGTACTCCAGTGCTTGCGACGCCACGGCTGCGTCTCATCGACACCGACCTCGTCCAGGGTACACCCCAAGGGTGCGTGGACCGGCACGGTGAGCACGACGGATCCGGCGGCGGTCTTGACGCGGTTGCGGTTCTGCCAGCCGTTCTTGTTGTACTGGATATTGTCGAGCACGATGAAGACATCGGCGCGCGCGATCTTCTCGAAGTACCGAAGCCAAGGCAGATAGTGCAACTGATGGATCGAGGCAAGCATGGAAGGCTGTTGTTTCTCCTTGGGTAACGCCCGGGCTACATCAGGTTAGCCGCGCCGGTGATGACTTCGCCTGTCTTAAGCACTTGGATGATCGAATCCGCGAACTTGCAGGAAAGCACGTCGCGTGCAATCAGCTTGTAGACGCCTGGCCGCTCGTTGAATGCGAAGGGGATGAAGGCATTGCCCGTTCCTTTGGGACACACGACATCCTGCGCGTAATGTCTCAATGGTATTTCCTGGTCGCCCGACAAGAAGTAAAGCTCAACGTGAATCACGTGAACTCCAGGCGTTCCTTTCCGCGTGGTCACTGTGAACACCATCGGAAACCGCTCGCCCAAGGCCATGCTCTTCGGCATTCCAAGTTCGACGCCGGTCACGTCGTATGGCAGCGACGAATACAACTCCGCGCTCCCCGATTTCAGCGTCATGTCGATAGACTTGGGCCGCATCACGCGCACGCCTTTCCGCATGTCGGTTACAACGCGGGGGTCGCCGATGCGCGCGCGCAGCTTCTGCTCTGCCGCATCCGGAGAAGCCAGCACGCCAACGATGCGTGTTTCTCCGAGGCGATAACCAATCAGTTCTCCCTGAAACAGCTTATTGCCCTTGTCCGAAAGCTCAAGAATCGGCACGGCCCCCGCTGCGCGCAGCAAAGCGCGAATGAGTGCGCAACCGCCGTTTGGCTTCGCAAGCAACGGCTTCACGTCGTGGTTCAACAGCGCCGCAACTCCTTGCTCTCCCCGGCGGACAAACCAGACGGGCGCTTCACCTGCCGCACCGCCGGGCTCTACTCCGTCCATGCCCGCCAAACGCGACTCCGCCGTCACACCCTCCAGTTCGGCCTCGAACGTGTCGCCGTCGAGTTTGACCGAAGCGCTTCCGGCCGCGGGTGCGCCCCAGGCCCCGGGCTTGGATCGTTCCACCCCGAAAGCGGCGAGAAGGGGATTCGCGGTTCTGGGAAGTCCGTGCTCGTTATAGACGCCGGGCGCGAAGTCGGCAATCAGGCTTCCGCCAGCCTGATGGAATTGCAGTATCGCCGCGGCCTCCTTGTCGCTCAATGCGCGCGCTTTCGGCAGCACAAGGACGCGAAAAGCACTCAGAGCGCCTCCCGCAATTTGTTCGTCGGACACCAAATCAAACTGGTACCCCAGCCCGTGCAACAACGCGATGAAGGCACCCAACTCTTCTTCCGATGTGATGCCTCCCCCGCCTTCCACGCGACTCAGAATAGCGCTGGCCGCGCCGTCGTATACGGCGATGCCGGAGTTCAAACGCTCGGATTGAGCCAGGAGCTTCGCCACGCCTCCTTGGATGATAGCGACTTCGGCGAGCGAGGACGGGGGCGTTGGCAGGGGCGTACCTTCGGGTCCCAGCATCACAAGATCGCCCACGCCGCTGCCGGTGGCCATCGCGTCCGGCCACCAGAGGCTCTGGAACCCATGGAAGACCGCATACCACGGCGTCCATTGCTCGCGCACCTCTTCTGTTTCTCGCGGCCCTTTCGACAGCACAATCCCCGTCCACGCGTCTTTCTTTTTGAAAGACCTTACGCGTTCGACCGCCAACGCCTCGGAATCGACCGCGAGCCAGTCCATCATCGGAACCAGACGCCCCCAGTCGTAGCCCTGAAACACGCCTGCTTGCGGATGGGCCTTGAATCCGACCCGGGCGCGTGAGTCAACGCCCTGAATCGTCTTCTGGGCGCGGGCGTGGGTCTCGGTGAATGTGGCATTCATGCTCGTGCGAAAGTCTACCCACGGCGCGTATTGCCCCGATGCCGTTACCGCATCGCGCGCGGGCGGCTTTACGGAATCCCAGTCCGCGTACGTGGTTCCCCACGCCGTATTGAGTTGGTCCAAGCCGCCGTATGCCTGCTGAAGCCGGTTCCAGTAGGCTTCCAAGCAGTATTGCGAATGGCACACGTCTTCTTCGCTTTGGGAGAGCGCGTTTCCGGTGCCGACGGAGTATCCGCCAATGCCTTGAAAGCGCAGGGCAGTAGCGGCGGCGGCGAGCGCCTCCGAGTCCGATTCGAGGAAGCGCGGATCGTTCAAACAGGGCTGTCGCTCCAAGTCGACGGCGGGGCCATCCGCAACGTAGTCCACGACACGGGCGAACGACTGGATTCCCGAGCGCCCCAGATAGGTTGTTGCGGTCTCGTTGCCAGCGGTCTCCGCGAAGTCTACTCCCAGTTCGTGAAGCGTCTTGAAAGCCCGGCGGGCATTGTACTCGGCAGACCCATCCTCCGTGGCGACCAAGGAAAAACGGTCCGTCTCCAAAGGCTGCCGCACGGATACATAGCGACACTCGAATGCCGCTTGGCGAAGATCCCAATCGCCCACGTCCGGCGTTTCCCGGTCGACAGCATAGGCCTCAATCTTCACCGACGTTGTCAGAAGGTCCGATAGATTGAGTGGCGTCTGCGCGATGGTCACCCCTTCTTTAACCTGCTGGGTAGCTCGCGCGACCAAACGCCCCAGGGCATCCACGGCGCGAACGTGCACGGTGCATGGACGCGGGCTGGGAAGCAGCATGACATCCACGCCCAAGGTGTCCTGCGTCTGCACGATGGGTTTGCTCAACTTGACCTGAGTGATCGCCGGGCGCCCCTCGACCTCGATAGACTCGGTGTGCCATTCGACGACCTTGTCGCCTTCCAACAGCCACACATCCAGGTAGAACTTTCCGGACGTTGCAGGCACATAGAGGCGAAACGTTTGTTCCCCTTCGTGCAATACGGCTTTGTACACGATCTCGAATGGATTGGGCCGGCCGGGTTGGCGCAGGAGCGAACGGACTGCATAGTTGCGGTCCGAGGGCTTCTGAAGACGAAGCTCATAGGGA
>JBAZRU010000127.1:0-12917 GCA_041662805.1 Candidatus Hydrogenedentales bacterium
TACGTAGCTTCAGTTCGGCATTCACCGGTCATCCGTTTGCGTGCCCGGTCCGCGCGCATCACCAGCCGATTCTCAGATTCCATCCCCTTAATCGTGCTGGCCGCGAAGTTGGAGCTGTCATCGTCCACGATGAATGTGAACGTCCGGTTTGCATTACTCCGGGCCAGTGAGTGCCTTGAAAACTGGAACCTGCAAAATCAACCGGAAGCACTCGAACTTCGACGCGCAACTAACTGTAGTGTAATGAGTTGTGAAGCTGCAAAATCACCGTCTTTATCGAGGCTCACTGGGTTGTGGGCGAAGCCTGCGTTGAAATAGGTACGGTCCACTTCAAATCTTGTGAATTATGGCTGCAAGATTTCACTTTTGGAATTCGACATTTCTCAACTCCGAACAACATATGTTGGTCTTTTGGCCGTAAGTTGTTCTAGCTTGATTAATCATGATCGCAAGATTTTCACTTTTATCTGTGTACTAGATTCGCTAAATGCATGTAAGTCGAGTTTTGTTAATCGCTTACGCCTTTTAATAGAATTGGGAATAATCCTTGCTTTTATAGATATACCTCGCTCTTGTGTTTTAAGAGTGCAGTGAGGAGTATTTGACGCGAGGTTTGTGAAATTGGGGGCAAGTGCGGAAACATGGAGGCGGGGGAGATGAAAGCCAAACGACTACTTTGCGCAGCAGTGATGATCTTTGCGGTGATAGTGCCCGCGCAAGCACTGTCTATTGACTATACGGTTTCCGGCTTGGCGCCCATGCAATTTCCCGGACCTATCGCACCACCAGTGGGTGCGCCGTGGGGGGTAGACGGCTACCCGGGCGACACCGTGGAGCTTGTCACGTACACCGGCACGCTCGACCTAGCGCCAGGTAGCTATGAACTGAATATCAACACGCTTCTTTGGACAATAGACTACACGTATGCGGGTACCGCGACCGACCCGAACGCATGGAGTGACCTGTCGTTCAACTTTAACGCTGTCCGCAGCATATCTTTCAGCGGCGGGCCTTCCGGTTCCCTGAGCCAGAGCGGTCTACTCGGTGTTACGTGGGATAACGATTTTCTCTCCTTTGCCGAGGGGGCAACGACTTCCTTCCTTGTAGAGGGTTACCAAGTCGACGTCACGCCACTCGCACTCGGGCCGACAGGCGGGAGTAATTTTTCCGGCCTCAATCCTTGGACTCAGCCGGGTCAAATCATGACGGCTCGATTCGACGTGAGCTTGGCCCCGACTCCTGTACCGGAGCCGGCTTCTCTTAGTCTGTTGGGCGTAGGCTTGGCAGGGCTGGTCGCCGCGCGGATGCGGAGGCGGCCGGCTGTCTGATTGATGATGGGTATGTGTTTTGCAGCGGAGGGCTTCAAAACACACGAATAGAGTGGGGCGGTCGCGTCGACATGGCGTGAAGAGGCGAGAAGGATCTGCTGCGCATTCACCTGCGCCGCGTCCATTTTACCTTTCGTTCTTCGTCACCGCAGCCTACCTGTCGATTCTCCATTTGGTGAGCCCATAGCAAGGTGGCAGCGCTCATGACAAATAGTCCCAGTGACACATGGAATTGGAAGGATGTGTAGTCCAAGGGAGGGGGGTGTCCCGAGTTCCATCACCCCACTGGCTCTATGTCTGCTTTCGCCACGTGGCGGCACTCCACGTTTGCGCGGGAGTTCCTCTTAGTGGCACTGGACGTGGTTCCTCAGGAGGACCATTGTGGACCCCCCACAGAACTGGACTTGCTCGATCTCTTGGGGGCGGCATCGGCCTCTTTCGCTTGGGGCGGAAGTTTGCGCGATACCGTCCAAAGATTCATTTCGCTCACAGGTGTCCACAGCAGTATGGATATCGTGTGTCGCGGCCACCTCGGGAGGGTTGTGACATGACGTTGGTAAGCGTAATTGACGCTGTGGATGGGAACACGTTAATGGTGTCGCCGTCGTGGAACACCCAAGGCAGCACTGGAAACCTCATTCGTGTCTGCGGCATGAACGCGCCGGGTATAGGGACCCGAGAGGGTCAGTTAGCCCGCTGCAAGGTCTGTTTGCTTCTCTCCGGCAGCCCCGTGGCCATCACGCAGACGTACGCGCCGGAAGGCGTGGTCTTGCCGTGCGAAGTTGAATATCGCGGACTGCCGCTGTGGATGCACTTCCCGGAGTACTCGGAAAGCGGGTTGTGGGAGGTGACGGAACGTGAGATGCCGGAGATCGTGATTGATATGAACTCGTAGCAGGGTGCATGTCGAGCACAACATATGATGAAGCCCGAGATCAAGGGTAGGGGGGAGTCTTTCTGATGCGCCTGCACGCACTGGACCGGGGGGAGGAACTGAGGAAATGCATGGAGCTTGTGGCGGGCGTGGCGCTGGTGCTCTAAGTAGTGCCAAACACGACTTTGGCATGGGTGAAGCCTACCGTTAGCGCGAAAAGGTCAGGCGTTGAGAATTGGTTCGCCGCGCAACCCCGGAGGCTGATCTTTCGGTCCGAACCGTTAGTCTTTTCAGTCAACTGCTCCAGCAGATTCCTCCACGTCGAATTTGAATTGCCTTATCATGGAAGATATGCTGATTCTATACATCTTTGATACTAGGGCTCCCTATCTACATACAAAGTGACCTCAATCCGACGACAAATGTATCGAACGTGAGGTGTTGAAGAGGTGTTTTGGGGGAAGAGACCGCTGCTACGCATAGTAATTGCTGTCACCATTCTCGTTGGTGTGGGCGCAGTGGGAGTAATGGGGTACGTCCTGCTTCGTGGGTATCGCGGGCAGGGAGCTTACCTTCAAGCGGAGCAGGCGTACGCCGAGGGTCGCTGGCGCGATGCCAAGACGAACTATACATGGTATCTCGCGCGGCACCCCGGAGCCACAGACGTTCTGCCGAAGTACATAGACTCGTGCTTGAAGTTGTTCAATGACCGGCAAGCGAACGTGCGTGACGCCGGGCGCGCGTACCTTCAGTTGGCTTTGGCTTCACCGTCGGACCCTGGCGTGACGCAGCAGATGGTCGATTTCTATCGGCTCCACAATTTGTGGAGAGAGCTTGACTACGCGGTAGACCTTCTTCTTAAGGAGAATCCAAAAGACCAACTCCTCGCCTTCAGCAAGGCGTTGGCCTGTGACCGACTCGGACGCACGACTCAAGCGACGGCAGCCTATCAGCGTCTGGTGGAGTCGGGGAACGCCCAGCCCGAAGTCTATGGGAACCTAGCCTTGCTGTCTCTACAACAGGGTTTGGAGGAACAGGGATGGCAAGTTCTGGAAAAGGCCCTGACTGATCAGCCCAAAGAGCCACGTATTCGTGCGGAGCGCGCACGATTCATGCTGGCAGCCAATGACGTGACGCGAGCCGCACAAGAAATTGAAGCGGCTCTTGCCGAGGGCGTGGACACAAGCGAAGCTTTTCTGACTGCCGCCTACGTGTATGCGGCACAAGAGAACTGGGAGATGGCGCGGACCTTTGCGGAGAAGTCCGTCGGCAAACGTCCTGTATCAGGCGAAGGGTACTTGCTAATCGCCAGAAGCCATCTTGCCGGTGGTCGGGCTGAAGAGGCCATTGCCTTCCTGTCAGGCATGGACCCGGTTATCCTCGCCGACAACCCGCAGCTTTATCTGATCTTGGCGGAGACTCAGATCGACGCGGGTAACTTGGAGAAAGTCGACCGCACGGCTGAAGCCCTCCGATCGGCGTATCCGGACAACAGGGCTGTATCCGACTATCTTTCCGCGCGGAAGCTTCTCAAACAGGGGCGCGCTGCTGAAGCGGTACCAGTACTGGAGATCGTCGTACAGCAAGCCCCCGAACTCCGTGTTGCCCGCCGTTTCCTTGGGCTGGCCTACCTCCAAAGCGGACAACCTGAGCGAGCGAAGAACACGTTCGAATTGTATATCGCCAACAACCCCGGCGATGAAGCAGCCCGTGCGATTTGGAATGCGACGTTTGCGGAACGTTCTGCAGTGGAGATTAGGAGTTCGGCTCTTGAACTGCTTGAGAGCCACACGCCCTACGTCGGCTCGCTTTTGTCCGCGGCAATTTCTCTTAGAGGGGAAGGGTCCGGCACCCAAGGAGATGGGGAAAGGAGTGCACTGGCAAAGCGCCTACTCGAGCGGGCCATAGAGCAGTTCCCTTCCGCCCCGGAAGGTTACAAGGAATTGGCGTTCCTATGTCTTGACCAAGGGGACCTTGAGAGCGCCCGCAACGTATTGACTCGCGCAGAAGCGGTCGGTATCGACCCAATGGAACTCAGTCTCCTCCGCGCAGCACTCGCGCTTGCGGAGGCCAACGTAGAACAGGCCAAGGACTACTTCGACAAAGAACTTGCCAATGGGGCGCTGGCGCCACAGAGAGCAAAGACATGGGCAGACCTTTTTGCCAACCGAGGCCACCTGGAAATAGGGTTGGAACTGCTCGAAGCGCTCCAGGCTAAAGAGCCTGTGGAAGAGAATCGTCGCGAGTTGCAGCTTGGCCAAGTGGTTCTTCATATACGGTTCGGCAAAACCGATGACGCCTGCAGACTCATCGAGAATCTCACCAAAGAATACCGCGACGTGTCCGCGATGACATCTCGTTTGAACGACGATCGCATGATAATCGCACGAATGCTGCTTGCCCAGGGAGACCCGAAGAACAAGCTCACCGCGGAGCAACTGACCGCCGAAGTCGAGCGTTCCGAACCGGACCGTACGGACGCAAAAATCCTACGTGCCCAAATTCTTCTGCACCAAACCCCGGCCGATGTTGATGGCGCGGACAGACTGTGCGCCGCCGCCCGGGAGGCAGGCGCCTCCGATGCTGAGACCTTCCTAGTCTCATGTGATGTCGCCTTCAGAAAGGGCCATTTCGAAAGCGCACTGGACTTTGCCGCCAAGGCGCATGAGATAGCTTCGGACGATGCCAACACCTCAATGGTGCTCGCGCGTGCACAGTTGCAGATGGGTAAGTCGACCGACGCTGTTCTCACGCTGGAAAAGGCTTCCTCTCTTTTCCCTGAGAATCGGTCGATCCTGGACCTTCTGGCCCTTGCCTACGCCGAGGCAGGCCGCATTTCCGATGCAGAGGCGCTTGTGCAGCGGTTGGAAGCCATAGAAGGCGGTCAGACTACCGCACCTCTTCGTGCGTGGATGCTGGTCGCCCGTGGGGAGTGGACCGCGGCGGAACAGCTCTTGCGCAAAATGCATGAGGCCAATCTGGACGACTCGTGGACTATTCACTTCCTCGCGGTCGCCATGGCGCGCCAGGACAAGTGGGATAAGGTAGAGGAATTCCTCAAGGAGTGTGTTGCTCGCCAACCTGAAATCCCGGACCTGTGGGTCGAGCTTGGGAGTTCCTATCTGTCCGAATCCGCCGCGAACCCCGCCGCGAGACTTTCGGAGGCTTCATTCGCATTTACCCAGGCTCTTGTACAGCAGCCAAACTACTATCGAGCATTGCGCGGCTTGCTAGAGGTCCAGCTACGCTCGGGCAATCCGGGAGCGGCGTTGGGATTGTGTAACCGTATCCTGAACGATCGGCCCGACGATCCGGACCTGGTAGGACGAAAGGCTTTTATTCTGGCACAGCTACCCGGTCGCCAACAGGAAGCGCTAACAACCATTCAGCGCGCGATCGAAATCGCGCCCAAACCGATGTACCTCTATCTTCGTGGCTATCTCAGACTTGACCTTAAGGACTATGCCAATGCAATCGAGGACTTCCAAGGCTTCAGCCAATCTGGGGGAGTTGCTCCCGGCAATCTGGACCTTATGATGGCGGAAGCCTATCTTGGACTTGAGAAAGTGGACCTAGCCCGCACCTACTACAATTCCGCCAAGGAGAACGTTTCAGAGAGTTCATCGGTCGACAAGGCTCGTTTTGCTCGCGTCTCGGCCAGCCTTGAAAAGTAACGGATTACATAATGGATAAATCGCTATCCAATAGAGTGTCCGCCAGTCCCCAAGCGCGCGCGAATTGGTATGCCCTTGGATTCTGGTTAGTATCACTGTTCCTGCTCTTCCTGATTTTCCGAGAGTACTACGCAAATTGGCTTGACAATGTATCCAGAAAGAACTCCTATTATTCCCATGCTTTCCTGGTTCCCTTTGTAAGTCTTTTCTTCGTGTGGCGAATGCGGGAGGATCTCGCTCAAATCCCGAAGAAGACGTCGAATTGGGGATACGTGGTCTTGGTCTTTGCCTGTCTGATGGTGCTGGGAGGAGACCTGCTCGGTATTCGCATGCTTGGCGAAGCTGCTGTTATCCCGCTGACGGCGGGGATGACGCTCATTTTCCTCGGTGCGCGTCAGCTTCGGCGCATTTGGTTTCCTCTCGCATTCCTCCTTTTCATGATACCCCTGCCCGAGTCCATGACGACGAGCATCACTTTCCATGTGAAGATGCTTGCGACGGATGGTGCGGTTCTGGTTGCACGAGCCTGTTTGCTGCCCATGATCCGCGATGGTTCATATGTACGTTTGGGGGACGACTACTTGCTGGTCGGCGACGTGTGCGGAGGATTGCGTTCCCTCATTTCGCTTTTGGCGTTTGGTGCAATTGTGAGCTATATCAGCGATACGAATCGCTTGGCTCGTGTCTTCATCTTACTGGCATCAGTGCCAGTTGCTATTCTCTCCAACATGGTCCGAATATTCCTTCTTTGCGTAGTAGCCCATTTCTGGGGAAGCGGCGTGGCTAGCGGCTGGGTGCACGACGTGTCCGGACTGCTTATCTACGCGGTGGCGCTTGCGCTGTTGTTTGGGCTCGATAGGCTGCTCCATAGAATCTTCCCTTCCCATGCGGGCAATTGGAGGAAGGCCACCTCGTGAAGCGTTACATTATTACGTTCCTTCTACTCCTAACCACCGCGGTGCTGCATCTGATTATCGGCAATCTTCAGGCCAATGCTGCCGTGAACAGTGTTCCGCCTGAGTTGCTCAATCTGCCCTCCGAAATACTCTATTTCCGTCAGGCGGGCCCTAACACACCCGTGTCAGAATCCGTAAGACAACAACTGGAAACAAACACCATACTCATGCGCAACTACGTGTCACCGTATGGTGAGCTCGTTCAGCTTACCATCGTCTACGCTGGAAAGACGCGCCGCAGTCTGCATTTCCCGGAAGTCTGTTTTACCGGGCAAGGCTGGGAAACACAAGGAAAGGCGCAGATTCCAGTGGGGCTGCTGTTTGTGGGCCAGGGACTTACGTTACAGAAAGGGGATTCGCGTCAGGCAACGCTCTACTTCTTCAAGACGGACGCCAATCTCACGGGGAGTTACTTCGAGAATTCGTTCTGCTGGGTGCGGGAGAAGATACTGCTCCGCAACCCAAGCTCCATGTTAGTCAGGTTGAGCACCCCCATTGGAGGTCAGGGAGAGGAAAAGGCGTTTCGTGTGCTCAACGATTTTGCATCCAGCCTGGCGCCAATTCTAATTGAGACGATCCCGTAGGAGGAATTGATATGAACCTCTCCATCGGCACCAAGACACCTCTTCCGACCTATCGTGGGGTTGTCGCTGTGCTTGCAGCACTTCTGGTTCTCGGATGCGCCGACCGGCGAAGCGAACAGTACCGACAGGAGGGCGACATGTACTTGCGCTTGGGGAATTTCCTCCAGGCTGAAGAAGCCTATCGAAGCGCTACCCAGGCGAATCCTAAGAACGCCAAGGCGAGACTGGGGTTGGGGCAATGTCTTGCCGCTGCCGGGAAGGTCGAGGAAGCACTGGTGTCTTTCCAGGAGACGACGCGCATTGCGCCGGAGAACGAACTCGGTTACCTAAAGACGGCAAATCTACTCCTCATGCTCAAGAATGTCTCTGAAGCGACTACAACCGCGCAGAGTCTTGAAAAAATCAACCCGGAGCAGGGTGGCGTACTGCACGCCAGCGTGTTGCTCCGCTCGGGGCAGCAGGACAAGGCGATGACGTTGCTAGAGGCGCTCAGGAATCGCTTCCCGGATTCAGAACTCGTCGGCACGCATTTCGCCTACTCCCTGCTTGTCGCGGGTGAACCCGGAAAAGCCGAAACAGAACTGCGAACTTTCTTGAATAAGGAACCAGAGTATTCGGTCGGCGCAAACATGCTGATGGTCGCAGCCTTGGTCGCCCAGAACAGGATTGCGGAGATAACCAGCCAACGTGAGGTGGTCGAGACACAAGACCCTGATCGGGCCATGGTCTTGGCGCATGCCCTGATTCAGACAAACCGTTTGGAAGAGGGTAAAGCGCTGGTTCGTGCCGCCTTGGATCGCGATCCGTCGTCGGGATGGGCGAACTTTGCCCTTGGTGCTTATTTGCTGGACACGGGACATCGTGAGAATGCTGCCAAGTATTTACAGAGCGCTGCTGATGCACTGCCGTGGGATGCCGTGGTTATGTACAAATCAGCGGTCTTACCGGAGCCCGTGATGGCGTCATCTCCCCCCCCTGGAGGTGGCGAAAGGCAAGCCGAGGCATCGGAACCGCCGGCCCCCCCCAGCGTACAGGCGCAAGACTGGCAGACATTGTGGCGGCAGGCCGCTCTCGGGAAGTTGGTGGAGGAGCGGAAACGCTTTGCCGGTGACAAGAGTGACAACGTGAAGGAGACGTTGGTGCTGGCGTCATTATTCCATGGCAACATCGCATTCGCCGAAGAACTGGCAGGGGAACTTCCTGTGGACTCTCCCTTGAAAGCCTACCTAAAGGCCTTGCAGGACGGGGACCCAGAGAAGGCCGTTAACGCGCTAGCGCCGTGGAACGAAAAGGAAGGCGCCCTCCAGATCCTTGCCATGAACGCAACCGCGTACACCATGGCGCTCGCAAACGCGCGCAACCAGGCCGTCCAGGTTCTGTCAGTCTGCACGGAACGCTATCCAGAAAATGGCGTGAGCTTGTTCAACCTAGCCCAAGTCTTCCGTGCCGCCAACATGCCTCGGTTTGCGGCGCAAGCGCTGCGGAGGCTGACGGCAATGTTCCCCGAGAATATTGAGGCGCATATTGCGCTCATTCAGATTCTTCGGGAAGCCGGCATGCAGCAAGACGCGAGACAAACCGCAGAAGTCATGTATGCGATCTTCCCGGATTCCCGGGAGTCGACGCTGGCGACCTGCAATACCTATGTTGACAGCAACCAGCTAGGCCGGGCACAGAAGATTTTGGAAGTCTACCTCCAATCCCACCCCGGCGACCCCGGCGTGCAGTTGACACAAGCCTCCGTGCAGTTTTGCGAGGGCCATGCGGACGAGGCACTGAGAATTCTCGGCGAGATAAAGCCGCAGACTGACCTTGCTCCCGGAGTCACAACGCTGACAGTCCTTTGTCATGCAGTCTCCGGTGATTGGCAAAGCGTCGTCGACTTGGCAGGGGCGAGCGACCCTAAATCCATATCCCCTTCAACACGGTTCATACTCGCCGCCGCCCAAGCGAAGATGGGCCAACAGGAGAAAGCTGCTGAGATCCTAACGCAGGCAGACAAAGAGGAACCATTCGGAGGTCGTCCGGGTGCAGTCATCCTGCACGTTCTGGGTCGCCCTACGACATCGCTCACCGACGACGAAGTCGCGTTTTCTACTGCGCTCGCATCGACAGCCAACGCACTCGTGGACTTCGCTTCCGGAGTGGCGTATCAGGAGGCCAAGCTTCACGACGACGCTTACCTGGCATTCAAACGAGTCGATGCGGCGATCCCCGGTGAAAGCGATTTCTTGCTGGACCTCATGTTTCGTAGTCTACCCAACGCGGCAAGGGTCACAGACACGAAACAGGAAACCTTGGCCCTTGCGGAAGAACACAGCACGAACCCAAGGGGGTGGCTGGGGTGTGCTGCGATACTCCAGAAGCTTGGAGATGTTGAAGGTGAGCGCGCCGCATTGGACAAGGCCGCCGAAACCGGCCCGAATGACCCGCGGGTCTTTCTTCGACGGGGAGATTTCTTCGAGCGCCAGAAGGACTTGGGTGCGGCTATCATGGAGTATCGCCATCACCTGCAAATACGCCCTGACGACCCGGTGGGCAACAATAATCTCGCCTACAATCTGTCGCTCGCCGGCGAGGACCTCCCCCAGGCCTTGAAATCCGCACAACTTGCCGCCAAGGCGTTGCCGCAAGACCCCCGTGTGCTTCATACGCTGGGGGTCGCCCAGTTGCGCAGCGGCGATTTGGAGCAAAGTAAGGTGAGCCTCACTTCGGCCTTGCAGCGAATGCCTGGGGAGCCCTCACTCCTGTTCGATTATGGCAAGTTGCTGATCGCTCTTGGAGAAACGGAAAACGGGCAGCGTCACATTGAAAGTGCGCTTAACACAACACGAGTCTTGGGGATTGATTTCCCTCGGAAATCAGAAGCGGAAGAAATCCTGGCCAAGCTCTCGGCTGTCAAGCCAGTTCCCAAGTCGTCTCCTGAGGCAACAGCACTAGGCCCCGTTTAGGGGATTTGGTGTCATGCGGCAGTCTGCATTGTTGGTACTGCAGCTTGCGTGGAACTTATACGCTTACGTGCAACGTTGAGTCAATTGTCTCAGCGTCGATTCGTTACGCTACCTCCGATTGCGCCAACTCCGCGATGCTCTCGAAGAGCTGAGTCATAACCTGCCAATGAAAATCGAACACCGATGTACTTGTCAGTCTCCCCGAGTATACAGAGGCCAGCGCGCGTGTCGATATGCGAACCTCACTGCAACAATCAAGTCCGACAAGCTGCTGAGAATTATGCTCTGTTGTAAAGCAAAGTGCTTTCTGACGTCCAGGGTAATTTGATTGAACTTGTCCAGAAGTCGGATTAAGAGCGCTATTAATTGTTTATCACAGTTGACCATATGTCCGTATGTACATTTGTCAGAATTGGTTATTTTGCGACCAGGAATACAGTGAGCAAGGCGCTCGGTTGACGCTGTATTGGTCTAGTAAGTTAATATATATCAAGGCATTGCGGAGCATTGCTCAGCAATGCCCTTGAATCGGCATTGTACTTGCTCTTCGCGTTCTTGTGAAGGGGAGGGGAACGTAGTAGATATGTCTTTATTTGTCTGCGGGGAAGCATGACGTAAGAGTTGCAAGTGGGGCTTGCCGAGAGATAGCTGTGGGGAGCCTGAAGGGGGTGTAACAATCGTAAACTCGTCTCGAACCTGAGAATTGGGGGGATGTGTGTAACCATGGCGGGGGGACAGAACATCGAGATGGATTCCGGGGAAGAAGAAATCCGTGGCAAGGTACGGTTGGCGGATTCTTATCTATGGACGGTCTCGGTGATTGGGCGCACGAGGAGGGGAAAGAAGATACACATTGGTTTGCACGAGGGATATCTGAACGATGGGTAGATGAGGGTACCAAAAAGGAGGACGTGGGCAATGAGAAAGTCTTTCTTGTGTAAAGTCGTAATTGCGTTGATGTTGGTGGGTGTGCCAGGAATGGCGCACGCGTTAAGCGTCTCAATCTATGTTGACGCGGCACCCAACGTTTACGGGTCGCCGGACTACGCGGACTGGCTGTCGGCGGCATACGCAGCGGCGGCTGATGGGTCTTTCGTCAACATGGCGAGCGGGATTAATCCTGCAAACGTTGGTACGACCGATTTTGAGATTCAAGATGAGGTAGTCTACAGCTTTGGCGACCTCGGAAACCGATTGACTTGGGTGTATTGGATACCAAACACGACCATCGCTGAGTTGACCGGAAATTTCGAGATTAGCCTTCTCAATACATGGGATGGCGACGAGCTGGATTTCTATGACTACTACTATGGCTCCACATGGCTGCAACCAAGTAGTTGGGAAAGCTATAATGGCGGCGTCATAGGCACGGCTGGTATGGCTTGGTGGGGCGCATACAATGTCGACACTCAGGAAGCTCTTGACGCGGACATGTATGCGTGGATGCAGGCTGACGAGACGTGGGTTTTAACCGCGCATTTCTCCGATGTACTTGGCGGTGGTGGAGCGTCTCTGGAATCCAACCGGGTCGGTGAGCCAGTTCCTGAACCCGCCAGCATGACACTCCTTGGTCTCGGCCTCGTGGGCTTGGCGGCGAAACGGGTACGCAGACGCAGTCTGTAACCGGTGCCATCACAAGTCAAAAGACTCTCGAAGCGCCACCTCTCCGAAGAGGGGGGGCTTTCATATGGGCACGGATTTCGACAGAGTAGCTCGAATCAAGAAATGAGTAAACCTGTAGATGGAGTCTGCCGCCTAGGTACGAGGCGGTAGACTCCATCTCTTGGTATACCGGCGTGTAATACCACTAACGTGGGCGATGCCGTTCCGCCTGTAGCCGATGCGCAAGTCGTGCAGAGGAGGGGGGACGCCTCCGGGACGACCGCTGACTTCTTGCAAGGGCTGTCTGATTTCCGTACCCCGAAAGAAGCGGTTAGTTAGTAAGCACAGATGGATGGGACCTGGGTGCGTTTGAGTCCGGTCATTGTTCGTGAAAGTCCCGAATGACGGAGGCAAAGTGGGGGTTCTGGAGGAGTTCCATTCGGCGTAAGCAATAGTGAGACCGTGAATTCCAGGACGTTTGGTAATTGCATGGCCAAAATGAAACCGGTTGAGTTCACCCTCAAGGCCTAGACCTCTTAATCCTGAACACACCAGGGGACGCGTCCGTGAATTGCGGTGGAGGGGTGCAGTAATGGTAGGGGCGGATCTAGAACTTCTTGAGTTCGACCGCGTGATGAACTATGCGTTTCGGATCGCAGGCCGGCATGAACATAAGATTGCTCTCGTGATGCTGGGAGGGAAAGAGAGGGAATTGCGAACACGTTCTGCGTTGAGCCGTTTCTTTCGGCGAAGTGACGAGGTCGCAGAACTTCGCCAGTGCTCGGCCGTCTTCCTGTGGGAAACAGATGTGGGGGGTGCCCAACGTGCTATCCAGCGGTACAAGTCGACGGATGACCGCGCGTCGCTTATGGCGTTCAGTGTTTCCAGTTTCCCCGATGACGGCACATCGACCCGGGTCGTTTTTACGACGGCCTTCCGCCGGTTCGA
>JBAZRU010000128.1:0-1678 GCA_041662805.1 Candidatus Hydrogenedentales bacterium
GGCACGACCGACCGCGGAAGCAACCAAGCGGTTGGGCTCGCAGGTGTCGCAACGGGACATCACGCAAAAAACGATTTGCCCGGGCGAGAGCAGTTTAATGCCTTCTCGCTTCGTGATAATTTTGCAGTTGGGAGGGAAAATGCTGGAGACGTAGACAAGATTGTGTTTTTCGATTCCCGCGTCACGAAGTGCGCTTTCAAAGGAGGCCAAGCGCTCCTTGTGGACGCCCACTCCGCGGACGAAGAAGCCGCGTTTGGGAGTCAGATCCTTGGCCATTGACGGACCATAATCGGCCGGAAGCTGACGTGCCAGGGACTTATCCATCTCATAATCCTCCCACTCAATGCTGACTGCTGTGTTTAGAAACGACGAAAAACGCGAAATACGCCCGGAGCGCGGGTGCGTAGTATAATCGGGCCTGTTGCGTGATGCAAATGCCGGCAAAACTGGAGAACATGCATGCACTTAAAGTTGAATCCTGACCCATTTCGCGGGACGCCGGACGCCGTGTCGGCCTCGGGTAGCTATCATCCCGTGAGTTTCTGGCAGGAGACCATAACTGTCAAACCGCTGCCGGATTTGCAGGGTGATATCCAATGCGATGTGGCCGTGGTGGGCGGGGGATTCACGGGCCTCTCCGTTGCCTGTGAACTCAAGAAGTCGGCGCCGACGCTCAACGTCGCCTTGATTGAACGGTCGGTAGTGGGGCACGGCGCAAGCGGACGCAACGGCGGGTTCGCGATGCCACTGATCGGCTGGGATCTAACCGATGCCGCACGGCAGTTGGGCGAGCAAAAGGCCGCCGAAGCGTACCGGCTCATGTATCGGGCCGTCACGCATTTCAAAAACACAATCCACCGGCATGGCATTGCCTGCGACCTGGAAGAAACGGGTTATCTGCTTCTGGCCACGTGCGCGGCCCGGCTGAAGCACGTGAAGCATGAGGCGGAACTGGGAAAGAAGCTGGGATTCGACATCGAGTTTCTGGAAGGCGCTCCGCTGCGCGATCATATCGCAAGCAAGGTGTTCGTCGGAGGCGCGTTTGACCCGCATCCAGCCATCGTGAATCCCGCGAAGTTGGCGCGAGGCCTGCTCGACGTGGCCGTAGGCCTTGGCGTACAGGTATTCGAACAAACGCCGCTTACGGAATTGACCGATGGCGATCCAATCGTGCTGCGGACGCCCAAGGGCAGCATCAAGGCGAAGCAAGCCGTCCTGGCAGTGAACGGGTACGGCGCGTCACTCGGGTTCATGCAGTCGCGTGTTCAACCCGTGCACACATACATCGTATTGACGGAACCGCTAACGGACAACGACCTCTCGGCCATCGGCTGGGCAGAGAAGCGCACCAGCCTCGAAACCGCGCGCAATTTTATCCACTACTTCCGGCTGACCGCGGACAATCGCATCCTGTTCGGGGGGGAAGACGCGTGGCTGTTCTACAAGGGCGCGTACTTCGATTCGCACCCGCCCACGTTTGCCCGCCTCGAAGCGCGATTCAGAGAGTACTTCCCCGAGTTGAAGCACGTGAAGATTTCGCACCGGTGGGGCGGAGTTCTTGGCGTGACAATGGACATGTTTCCCTCGTTCGGCGTCGGCGGAGTGAAGAACACGATCTACCACGCCTGCGGCTATTCCGGACACGGAGTTGCCCTGAGCAACTACGCCGGCGTGATTC
>JBAZRU010000128.1:1688-9094 GCA_041662805.1 Candidatus Hydrogenedentales bacterium
ATTCTCGCGCCACACATTTTGAACCGGGCAGGCTTGGCCGATCCCGGCGCCGAAGCTATCAAACCGTTCTTCTGGAATCGCCGCCCGATGCCCGTTCCCGGCGAGCCATTCCGATACATAGGCCTGCAAGCCTACCGCATGGCCTTGCGCAGTCAAGATTGGTGGGAGGGCGCGTAAGCGATGGGTGCTCCGCGCTTGCGTTCCCGATAGACTTCCGTGTGGTTCTCACTATTTCGATACGTGTCCATCGACTATTAACGTGGGAACATCGACTATTGACGATTGGTATTATCGCCATTTATACTGCGCATGAGAGACGGACTTCCGTGGAGCGAATCGGGGGATTAATTAATCTGTGTTACTACCAATGGAGAGTACTATGTCTAGAAGTAAAGGTTTTACGTTGATTGAGTTGCTTGTGGTTATTGCTATTATCGGTATCTTAGCTGCCATATTGTTGCCGGCGCTCGCCCGCGCGCGCGAAGCCGCTCGCCGCGCAAGCTGCGCAAATAACCTGAAACAACTTGGCCTCGTGCTCAAGATGTATTCGGGCGAGAGCAAAGGCGAGAAGTACCCCACCGTTGCCCAGTTCAGGAACGGGATGCGCCCCAGGGTGGACTGCGAGGCGGGCTTAGCTGCTGGCCTTCCTTCGAGCCAATGGCCGGTAGAGAATGACCGTGCCGCTTCTTACTACTTCTGCTATATTCCGCAGATTTATCCGGAGTACCTGACAGATGGTAATGTGCTGATCTGCCCGTCCGAATCCGAGCCTGGCCTCCTCACAGATCCAGTTAGCGGCGATTCAATTATTGGCGTGGCTTGTGAACAGTTTGACATAGACGGATATGGATCCGTAGGCCAACCTGCAACAGATGAATCGTACTATTACTTGGGATTTGTCTTGGACAAGCCGGACACGGAAGACATCGACCTATCCACGCTCGGGTTGTCGGACACCCCGAACTCTATGGCCAGCCTGCAAGTGTTGGCCGTCTTTTTGACCATCGGCGAAGGCACCGACTCGTTTGCCGAAGCCGACAGTGATGTCGACGCGACGGATGTTCCGCTTCTTGGTAATCTGAGCGGCTTTGGCAACGGGGGTGGAAACACCGTATATCGCCTCCGGGAAGGTATCGAGCGCTTTATGATCTCGGATATCAACAACCCGGCTGCGAGTTCTCAGGCCCAGAGCCAGTTGCCCATTATGGCCGACCTCGTGTCGACCAATGTTGGGCAGTACAACCACGTGCCCGGCGGCTGCAACGTGCTCTTCTTAGACGGTCACGTTGAGTTCGAGAAGTATCCGGGCGACCACATTGTGAGCCGCGCGATGGCCAACACCGTCGGTGCCGCAGGCTAATCGTTCAAACATCAACCGAACCCGATCCGCTCTCCCCGGAACCCGAAAGGGTTCCGGGGTTCTCTTACTCCCTGCGTCGGATTGGAAGTCCCCGATAAGCGAAAAGAAAGGACCTGGGACAATTGCACCAAGTCTGCCGATAGTCGCGTACTCTTTGGCTCTGACGGCGCAAGATCTTCCGGGTAGTCGTCGGGCATCACGAAAGCTGCGCGTTGGTAGGGACGTTTCGCCGGAACGTCCGGGGTGACCCCAGTCTACAGGTCTGTCGTCCCCTGCAAATTGACCACCCGGTTCGATCCATCCTCGAAGACGACCCTTATCTCTCGCGGCGAGTCGGCAAGGTCGACGATTCGGTAGCCACCCTCGCGCGGCGCGACGCGCACGCTGTCGATGCCAAACGAATGTCCGCGCTTGCGGTCAATGTACACGTCGCCGTAGTGGTCGCGCATCCGGTTTCGGGCTTCGGAAGCCGCCCCGTTGCCCCACGTGTAGATCGTGAACTCGCCGATGCCGAGGCCTTCTTTGTCGGTTTCGCCGCCGTGGCCATAGTTCTCCATCATGAACCCGTACTCGGCGGGTCCGAAGAAGGGCCACACCTTTTCCCAAAGTGCTTTCTGCTGCGGATTCTCCGGGCAGTACATCATCACGAATGAGGCCTTCATGGCCGCAATACCTCGCTCGAAAAGATCCGCATCGCCCATCTCGCGATAATAGTCCAGGAATAGCTCGGCGAAGAGACTCTGGCGGGCGTCGTTCCACTCGCCGTCGCAGTTCATGACGCCGAACCCACCCAGCGCGGGGATGTAAATGAATGGAGGCTGCCACACCTGCTGCGTCATGGACAGTTCATCCAAAACGCGGCGTCCCCAATCGAGATAGCGGGCCTCTCCCGTGACGCGGTGGGTCGCCAGCAAAGCCTCGGCCGTCCAGAACATCGAGAAAGTGCACTGCTTGTACATGGCATTGCGCGCGATGCGTTTCCCGTAGTACTCGCCTTTGCCCCAGCCGCAACACGACCAGTACGTCTCGAAATCTTCCCATCGACCCGACGGGACAATCTCGACGAGGAGGGCGTCCATGGCGCGCACGGCGGCATCGTGGTACTTCTTCTCGCCGGTGATGGTCGCGAGTTCGAGCAGAAACGTGACGCTCATGCTCGTCTCGGGGGATTGGGCAAGTGCGAGCGACGGCGCAAGCGTCTCGGGATGCAGCCACGCCGGGAAGAAGCCTTGCGCATCCTGCAGCGTGAGGAGCTTGTCCGCAAAGGTCCCGGCATACACAAGCAGCCGTGGATCGGCGTCGAGCTCACGGTACCATCGCAGCATGTGCAGACACGTCCAACTCGCATCGAGCACGTGATACCAGTCCGGCGTCACGCCGCGTTCCCACGGGACCCGGTTGGAATTGGTCCAATGGCCGGAGTCCCAGCCTTTCGTGCGGCGGACCGTCTTGCCGTCCTTCTCTTCGTTGAACATTTCCGCGGCATAGACCGCCGGGAAGATGCCGTCCTTCATGGGCGCGGCCAGCGAGAATTCCTTGGTCAGCATCGCCTTCTGCTCGAGTTCGGCATTCTGAGTGCGGCGCGCATAGCGCAACACGCCAGCCGCGCCGCGAAGCGACGCAAACCACGCCTGGTTCCAAATCGAAAGGTTCTCACGCCACGTGGGCTCGTCCTTGTAGTTGGGCGATTGCGTCACGTTCACGATGAAACAAGGCGAGCCAACCTTCTTGCCGTCGATCTCAAACTCTTGCCACACGGGATTGCGCCACGTGTCGAAGGCCCACCGATACGTGTGTTCCACAAATCGGTCCATCGGGACGACGCTGGGTTGCCCCTCCGCAAGCAGCGGGCGGCCGTAACGTTCCCAGAGCATGCGCGACACGCGCCCAAAGGGATTGCGCGGCACGTCGTCGTCGGCATAGGCAAGCACGTAGAACCCGAATTCCACGCGGCCTGGTTGCAGCGTCATGCCCGGCTCTTTCTTGTAGAGGACGTGCGTCTCCAATTCCGTGCGCGTCATGCCGAGCGTCATGCGGCGATTCGGCGCATCCACGTCCATGAACCACGGGGCGGACTCGTCGCGGCCGCAAAGGTCGAGGTCCGGCACGAGGATTAACGTCGCGGGCCCTTGGGATGCGATGAGCGCCGGAGAACGAAACACGTGTTGCGCGATGCAGTTGCCTTCCGCGGGGGCCAGATGCGGCGCCCACCAGAAATCGGGCGTGAAGGAGAGGTCGAACGAAATCGACACCTCGTCCTGTTGCACGGCTTTGGCGAGGTCCCACGTGACCCGAACACGCTTCCAACCCTCGCCCGCGTCGGAGATATCCACGCTGGACGCTGCGGTTGCTGCGATGGAAGGCGCCTTGAATCGGGCAAGCTCGCTGCTCCCAAGAGTGATGGTGCACGATTCGGCGCTTTGGGCAATGTTCATGGAATCGGTCCTATCGGCGGCAGCAAAGATGGAGAGTGCCGCCAGTGGTATTAAGTGGATGCTGGTCACATTGGGCTCCCTGCGAGATGAATCCCCTTGGGCAAGTGTTTACGTGAAATGCTCAGTGAAATGCAACGTCGTTGCCTGCGCCGGAGGGCGCTTCGGCGTTCCTCTCAATCGGCATGGATCGATTCGAACATGGCAACGATATTCTCGGGCGGCACGTTGGCGAGGATGTTGTGCACTTGTTGAAAGACGAATCCTCCCCCCGGACGCAGCGCGCGCACCTGCTCGCGCACGTGTTGCCGGACCTGCTCGGGCGTTCCATTCGGCAGCACAAGCTGCGTGTCGCAACCGCCGCCCCAAAACGTGATATCACCGCCGAAGTCCTTCTTGATGCTCTCCGCGCTCATACCCGCGCACGAAATCTGCACGGGATTGATCGCGTCAAGGCCCGCGTCGATAAGGTCGGGAAGCAACGGGCGCACCCCGCCGCAACAGTGCAACATCACCTTCACGTCCGCCAATTGCTTGGCGCGTGTCCACATTGCTTTGTGGCATGGCTTGAAATACTCGCGGTACATATCCGGCGAAATCTGCGGGCCTCCCTGCGATCCCAGATCGTCGCCAAAGAGAATGACGTCGATGTGCGGACCCACCGCGCCGAGAAAACGCTCCAGATTCGCGAGATGGATTTCGAGCAGGCGATCCAAAAACGCATGCACCTTATCCGGGTCCTCGGCAAGCATCATCAGGAAACCGTCGTTGCGCCAGAAAAACTGCCCCATCTCAAGCGTGTTGCCGCCGAACAAGCCAATAATCGCCTTATCGGTCGAGGCGCGCAGGCGTTGTGCGCCTTCCGTAAGGCGCTGTAGTCCCTGCGGGCCAGCCGTCAGCGGTCCCGGCGGGGAAGCCACCGCGCACCACATGCATTCGTTCATCGCCCCGGGGATATCGTCGATATCCTCGTGCTCGAGATACGGGTAATGCGTTTGCTCGAAATACAGCGCGCCGTCGGGCATCTGGGCAATCACGCGTCCGCTCGCGGAACGAATCACCCACCGCGCGCCATCGCGCTCCGGCAAGGCCCACGCAGGCATCTGGCACGGCGTGCCGTCGGGCAAGGTCCAGTCGGCCCAATCCGTGTCGTCGAGTGCGAAGGCGCGGCCCAGCTCGACGGTGTCGATGCCGAACCGCGTAAGCACATCGTCGTCGACGATGGCTAACTGCTGCACCGGGTCGTATACGCGTATCGGCCTCGACGGCAGGCCGAGATGACTGCGAAGCCGCGCGTAGGCGATGGCCGCGATGCCGCTCGAACGATGCCCGGAAAGGTCCACGGCGACACGATCCGGTTCGCGATGATTCAATGACGCCAGCACTCGTTCGCGCGAAGTCATGTGCGATTCCTCACTCCGCCCACATTTCGGGGCTATTCATTCTCGAGTTTTCGATACCAAACGAAGTACAGGACGACGGAAAGTGCGGCCACGATCGCGCCCGCGGCAGCCGCCTCCGCAAAGCGATGCAGCACGATATAGACAGGGCAGAAGTACATCGCGGTCAGCCACGGAATGCCTACCACAATCGTCGCGAGATCCCACGTCGCGCTTGACGCGGACACCGGCCCTGCCTCGCGCGCCACCGGTCCCCAGAACCCCCACGGCCGCACGGTGCGATAGAAGCTTGTCAGCGTTTCGCGGTCCGTGGGTTGGGTCAAGAGCGTCGTCGCCACGGCAATGATCAGCACCGTCAGCGCGATGGCCGGAAACGTCACGTAGAGCGGGAGCGCGGAGGCGGCGGGCGTCAAGGCCTGCACCAGCGACAAGGCCATGCCGGACAGCGTGCCGACGGCGTAGCCCCAGCCGTTCATGCGCCACCAATACCACCGCAAGACGTTCGGTAGCAGGACGCCCGCGCCGAGCGTGCCCATGATCCACGTGAACATCTGGTTAATGGAGTTGGCCGCGAATCCGACGCACACGCCGAGCACGATCAGCAACGCCGAGGAGACGTAACTCGCGACGATAAGCTGGCGTTGCGTGGCGCGCGGGTTGAGGTACTTGTGGTAGATGTCCTTGACGATGTAGCTCGCGCCGCCGTTCACGGTCGAGTTGAAGGTCGCGAGGAAACCCGAGAGGAGCGCCGCGAGCACGAGGCCGCGCACGCCAACCGGAAGCATGCTCTGAATCACCGTCGGCAGCACCTTTTCGGGATCGCCCTGTTCCGCAAGACCGACGATGCCCATGGCCGCCAAGGCCATGGCCATTGGCCAGCGCACCGTGTGTATCGCGCCCCACAGCGCGCCAAGCTTCGCGGCCTCGCGGGGATTCTTCGCCGCAAGGAAACGCTGGAAATCGTAGAGCTGCTCGGGTCCGGACAGGGAGAGCAGCATCCCTTTGACGACCCATATCATCAGCAGCGCGCCGAACAATTGATACTCGGTTCCGCTCAAGTAGGCGAATTCCCAGTGCGGCACGATGCTGTTCCACTCGGGGGTCACCTTGGCCTGTAGTGCTTCGGGCGACACATGCGTGAAGCCCAGCCATGCGATCAAGAGCGCGCCGCAACTCAGCACAATAGTCTGAAAGATCTCGACGATCACCACGCCGTGGAATCCGCCCATGACGACGTAGATGCCGGTGATGCCAAGGATAAGCGCGGCACACACGTGCTCGTTGAGTCCGAGAAAGACCGCGCCGAACTTGCCCATGCCGGTTGCGCCATACGCGAGGAACGCCGTGATGGTGAGCACGGCATAGAGCGTGTAGGACGCGCGCGCGATTTCACCCGCCTTGCCCGTTCCGAAGCGCGTCTCCATCCACTCCGCGCCCGTCATCACGCCGGAGCGGCGAATCCACTTCCCCATGTACGCCATGTAGAAGACGGGAATGATGAACCCCCAGATCCATTGAACCCAGAATCCTTTGATCCCCATCACCACAAAGAGACTGACAATCCACATCGTGCCGGTGATGTCGAAGTAAGAGGAACTGCCGGACATGGCGAGCGCCCACCACGGCAGTTGCCGTTCGCCAAGGAAATAGCTGCCGATGTTGCGCGCGGCGCGCCGCTTCACCATCGTGCCAAGCGCAACCACGACGATCAGGTAAATGACGACGATGATGCTGTCGACCGGACCGAGGCTAATGGACATATTCGTGATACCCCCGCCAAAAGCATACCCCGAGAGATAGGGGCGGTGGAAGTGAGCGCACGCGGACCGCAACCCGCATTGGTAGGGACGTTTCGCCGAAACGTCCGCAGGGCCAACCGCAATCTACCCTCGCTATCGCACGCGAACCACGCGCTTGCCGGTGTATTGTTGGCCAAACATGTCCGTTGTGCGGACATATACCGTATGCGTTCCGGGAGTCGGCGTGCCGGGCAACTTCCCCTTCCACATGTGATCCGTGGGAGAAGGAGCATCCATCTTCCAACCGAGAATGATATCGAGTTTCTTGCCCAGCACTTCCTCGTCCAGATACGGTCCAAGTTCGGACATGCGCTGACACTCGGGGTCGGCAACGGTTGTCTGTTCGAGGGGAATCCACTCACCCTCGTCGATACGCATCTCTGTCTTGGATCGCGTGGACCCAGCGAAAACGTTT
>JBAZRU010000128.1:9104-12895 GCA_041662805.1 Candidatus Hydrogenedentales bacterium
AAGCACTTCCGTGTTCGGCGCGTCCGCGGCCGCGATTTCGGACGGCAGATAGATGTTCATCTGATGATCGGCGGGCCGCCGCGCGGCCTTGAATCGGATGCGGTATGCCGAACCGTCGAACGTGAGCACCGAGTACCCGTTGGGTGCCCCGTCGTTCATGGTGGCGTGTGGGATGCCGCGCTCGTCGAACGCTCCGCACCACCACGATCCGCACACGGTGGCGCTGACGAATACGTGCAGCGGATTGGCGCCCGGCCAGCCGCCCTCTGCATCCACGAAGCGGTGGAATTGCGTGTGCGTGTGCGCCGCGATGGCAAGGACGCGAGGCCGTGCCGCGAACAACGCGAAGAACTCCGCCTTGTTTTCGCACCGAAGAAATGGGACGTGCATCATCAGAACAATGAGCCGGTCTTCGGGAACGTGTGCCAAATAGCCCTTGGTAAAGGCGAGCTGATCGTCGGTGAACCGGCACACGCTCTTGCCGTCCGGCTTGTAGAAGACATCGTTAAAATCGATGAAAACGGCCTTCCCATACTCGAAGGCATAGGTGCTCGGGCCGTAGACGCGCTCGAAAGTTTCGTCCGCATACTCGTTGGCGGACGCATCACGATTGTTGTCGTGATTGCCAAACGTGTTGTACCACGGGATCCCGATCTGCGCGATGCTCTGATTGATCACCGGGAAGAGCCCCGGGTCGTCGGCGACGATGTCGCCCAACGAGATGCCGAATGCCGCTGTAGATCCAATGCATTCTTCGACGACATCGTGGGTGATGAAATCGACTTCGCGGATGCCGCGCGCCTGGGTGTCGCCAAAGAGGAGCACGTCGAACTTCGCGGGCTCCTCCTGTTTGAACAGCGGAAAGTTGATGGACTCCGGCAGCGGGCCCGTCGGCGCGACGCCCGGCACTTGCTTCACGGGTGAACCTTGCGGCCTGTGCGTGTAGAAGAACTGGGGAATCTGGTCTGCGTTGACGGGCACGCCCCATCCCGCGGGCTTGACGATGAAGAAGGTGCAGTCGTCATCCGCGGGAAGGCTCCACGCACCCGAGCCGTCGGTCACCATCACGTCTCGCCCGTTGGAGACGCAAACACCGGGGACGCCAAGCTCGCCGGCATCGAGGGCGGAATTGCGATTGAGGTCGTTGTAGACAATGCCACGCGCCTCGCTTTGGCCGAAGGCAAAGGAAGCGCATGCGAGCATGCAACAGAGGGCGAACGCTAGACGCATGGAATCACTCTCCTGGTTGAATAAATGCAACGCCGGATGCTCGTTCCCAAGGCGTGGGAATTGCGGTCCATACACCAAGGTCCAATCGAGCAGCAGCCCGTCAACACAATAGACGCTGCCCGCAAGAGCGTGCAAACGCGGACTTGGCGAGAATGGCGATTCGCCATGTAGCTTGCATTCCGTGGCGCCTGCATTTGGTAGCGTCTGCATTTGGTAGCGTCTGGTTCGATGAACCTGACGCGCGTGAGTGACCGTCGTTGGGTTTGCCTGAAGCTGTTGAGTAACTCGCAATCTGCGGTTTTCCCCGCGCCGCGCTCGGCGATCGCGGCGCTACCGAATGCCCGAAGATTGCGGTTACTCCAAGACGCCCGGCACGGAGACCGGGCGCAGAAGACCACGCCAGACACGGGTGACGGCGCGACAAGATGCATAGACGCTTTGCGCGTGGGCACGGGGCGACGCCCTGAGAGACGCCGCCCACGCCGACCGAGGAGTCTCTGCTCGCAGCGGCTGACCACTGCCCTTTATCTACCCTATTTCTTCGTGCGTCTTTCCCGTTCGGCGATTCCCCACGCAATGGCCTCCGCGTAGGGGTCCTTGCCGGGTTCGCCTCCGATTGGGAATTCCAGCACGCCAGTCTCCAAAATCGTCTTGAGCCCGGAGATGACGGAAGGCCAACCT
This sequence comes from Candidatus Hydrogenedentales bacterium, assembly GCA_041662805.1. Classification (GTDB taxonomy): domain Bacteria; phylum Hydrogenedentota; class Hydrogenedentia; order Hydrogenedentales; family SLHB01; genus JAIBAQ01. The sequence continues at coordinate 11,016 of JBAZRU010000128.1, forward strand.
CCGGAAATGGCGTCGAGCACAATCGAATCCGGCGGGAAGCCTTCGTGCGTTACCGTCAACTGCGTCGCATTGCCTGCCGGCGTCAGCTCAAACGTGACTTTGGAAGCCCCCTCGCAACTGAACACTTCATGAAAGGAGACGGTCCACGTGTACGAAAGCAGGCGGGGAGGGTCGCATGCAAGGACTTTCCCTGTTGTCGCGACGTTTCCAGCGGGATCAGCCAGATCGACTGTCGAGCCGATTTGCCAATCCGAGCGCACCTCCGTGCCGTGCCAGTACCTTTTCGTAAACGCTCTGTCCGTCAGGGCATTCCAAACTTCCTGAGGCCCCGCCATAATGTAGGTCGTGTATACGAATTCCGGTTTGCTCACGATTCTCTCTCCCTCTTGCCTTTGTGTTCTGCACTGCGCCTGAGTTCGTTCAATGCTTCAAGGCGCGTCCGCTCGAATTTCGATATCCAGCGTTCGTAAATGTCGTGGATGGGCACCGGGTTGAGGTAATGCAGCTTTTCCCGCCCGCGCCACACCGTGACCACCAGATTCGCCTTTTCGAGCAGCCCAAGATGCTTCGTCACCGCTTGCCGCGACATCTTGAGGTCTTCGCAAAGCGCTCCCAACGTTTGGCCGTTATCGGCGTGCAGCCGGTCCAACAACAACCGACGGCTCGAATCCGAGAGCGCCCTGAAGACAATGTCCGACGAGGTGACCATGATCTGTAAGGGATTATATGCAACCAAATGGTTGCATGTCAAGTGGGAAGAGAAGACGAGTGCATGACGCGTCGGTAGCCGCGATCGCCGAGCGCGGCGCACGTGACTGATATCTGCGTGGTGGCCTCTGGTTTTGCGTCTACGAGCGGCCGGCGACTTACACGTGCCAGCGTCATCGACGCGGATCGGTGCGCGGTGTTGGCGTATTATCCGGATACGCAGGATATTGTGGTGGAAGGCGGTATCCGGCGATGCCGTTTGGGATGTTCTGGAATGCTAATTTGCGCCCGGTCTCCGTGCCAGGCGCCTTCGTATTGGCCTCTTGTGGTCTCTCGCTGTGGCGTGGTCTCCTGACCGCGCAACGCCCCCGGTCTCTCGCTGTGGCGTGGTCTCCTGACCGCGCCACGCCCCCGACCGTTTTAGGTCTCCTCCTCGCATTTTCGCACGTTTCCCCCTCCCCGACAGTGCAACAAACTGCACCTATATATAAGAGCATTTGATCTCGAACGACCGCCCGACCGGTCGCCGTTCGTATTCCAGACCCCAGAACCCAGACCCCAAACCCCAGACCCCAAACCCTCTGGGACCACAACACCAACCCTTACCAAAGGAACCGTCAACCATGTCTACCACCTCCGCAACCCCCACCACCACGACCCTAGGCACTCCCTGTGCCCGTTCCTGGTCCGGCGAATGGATCGCAACCGTCAACGCAACCGAATCCAAGCTCAACCACCGCATCTGCGGAGCCCGCCTCCCCGACGGCACCCCCTGCACCAGAACCACCGACCACCCCTCTGGCCGCTGCCGCTTCCACGGCGGCTTCGACCTCACCGGCGCACCCCAAGGCAACCGCAACCACATCATCCACGGCCTCTACTCCCGCCGTCTCCGCACCTGCTCCCCAAACTGCCCCTTCTGGCAAACCTGCCCCTGCGCCAACCAAGATTCGTCTGATCGGTCCACTCCGACCGATCCGTCCTATTCCCCGTCCACCCCGTCCACCTCGTCCACTCCCCTCTGCCCCTACCAACTCACCGAATACAACACCGTCCTCACCGATGCCCTCGCCATCGTCGAATCCCAGCCCCACCCAAACCCCATGGGACTCCACGCCGCCCACAACGTCGCCCTGCTCCAGGTCCTCATCAGCAACGCCGCCATCCAACTC
>JBAZRU010000129.1:0-12879 GCA_041662805.1 Candidatus Hydrogenedentales bacterium
CGAGCCATCGGCATTCATGCTGTACAAGACCGCGCATCGGGAAGAGCCATTGACGCAGGGCACAGCGGTAAAGAAGGCCGACGAACAAAACAGAATCCGCTCGTCCGGTGCGTAACACGGATCGTAGTTGTCCACATCCGGTTCGTCGCCCGGCGTGACTTGCCGCAGGCCCGTTCCGTCCGCGCCGATCTCGAAAATCTGCCACCGGTCAAGACTGCCGATGGACGAAAACAGTATGCGGTCCGCATCGAAATTCAGATCTACATCGCCGACGAACACCGGCCTGTCCGGCCGGTACAGGGTCGTCACTTGGCCCGCGGGAGTCACGGGCGACATCAGGGCTATCTCATTGTCGAAGCCATCGTGCGGCAACATACAGTTGCTCTGCCAATTCTGAACAAGGCCCAGCATCGGGCTCGCTGCACTGCGCCGGACAAGGAGCAACGTGTCGAAGTCGAGCAACGGATTGCTAAGCAGCGCTTCCTGTTGCAGTTTGAGGATCGCGTTGGCGTCCGCCATCGCTGTCTCATCGCAAGCCGCCAGACCTGCTTTTATCTCCGGGACGCGGGATTCCAGGCCATTCAGCCGAGACTCGAATTCCTGTCCTCGGGCATACCGGTCGGGAAAACTCGCTGACAGATCCGCAATGGCGCGGCGCAATGCGGGCACATTGATGCCATCCAGTTGACGTTGACAGACCTGGAACGCTTCCCGCGTCTCCCCCGCTTCGTTCACCAAGGTAAGCCAGCTTGGATCGTCAGCCGGAGCGTTCGATGCGGTCAGCGCCGCCAGTTCTGCCTGAAGCCGCGCGCCGCCCACGGCGATGAATGCCTTTTCGGCTTCGCAATCCTTGTCGTTGCGAAACCAGTCCGCCAGAGTGCGGTTAGCCTCGGCAGCAAGCTGACGGAAGCGGATTGCTTCGGCGGGATATTCCGCCTCGATTACCCCCCATAGCTCCAACACGGCTGCATCGCTGAGCTGCGTTATCCCCTGCTTGGCCGACCAGTCCCGAAGAGCCTTGCGCGAGCTGAGCATCGTGGCAGGCCATGTCGATTCCTTGATCATCAGCCGTTGCGCAAAATAGACGCCCCACTTCTCGGAGAGAACCTGCTCGATGCGTTCGCGGTCTGGCGCGCTCATGGCCCCGTCGCAAAGAATGATTTCCCCGATGTCGCCTTTCCACTCTTGCCCATCCCCGAACCACATGCCGATTCGCAAATCATTGGACAGCCCGCCCACGTCGCCATAGCTCGCTGTCCCCATCAGCATGCCGTTGCGATACAACGAAAACTGTTGTCCCTGCTTCGTCACGCTGTAGATGCACATGGTGGAGTTGGCAGGAAGCACACTGGTCGTCACGCCCGCTCCCGCCGCCAGTTCCAGATATAGCGTGCCGTCCCCTTTTGTGCCCAACGACCACCAGGTACCGCTTCCCTCCCCGAACCGGTTGCCGATAATCCCCCGGTAATTGGCGGGGGTGTCCGCATCGAGCGAAGCCACGGCGAAAACCGTCCAATCCGTGCCGTTCCAATCGCGCTTCAAAGGCACGGTGAGGTAGTCATCGCCGCCGAACTTCAACAGGCCATTTGCAGACGCTGGTTGCCGATTCGCATCGGGCTGCGCCGCATCGCAGCCGTGACCGGAGCTGTCGCCCCAGGTCGCAACGGAGCCCGAGTCACCGGAAACCTTCGATGCGTCGAGCCACAACAGACATCCCGGCGCCTCGGCGGGAGACTCAGCGAAAGCGGCGCTCCCCAAAAAGAAGCAAAGCACACAAACGGCTACAACTGAAGTCCTGGTTGGTCTCATGATTACTGCCATTCCTCCTCGTACGTACACAATGGCCCTTTGCGGGCTCCAAGTACAAGCGTGTTTCCTATTTCCGATGTATGACGAAGACAACCGTCTCGCGCGGGGAGAGCTTGGCCGTTAGCACATTGCTCTCGGGCTCGACAGCCTGCCCCAGCGGCATCAGCGTGACGGTGGCGCCGGCAAGGCTGATGATGCTTGTATCGACTTCGAGTTCCGCCTGTGCCTCGGAATCGCTCGCGTTGTGCAACGCGAGATAGACCGTCTCCAAGGAACCGAAGCGTTCGACGCGAACGTGTTCGGGTTTGACCCTTGCGCCGGTAATGGGCTCCCAACCGGCACTCGTCATCTCGTGCAATAGCCCGGTCACCTGTTTCATCGCCTCGATGTCGTTGCCCATCCCGGGATGGATACCGTGAAGCCAATGCCAAGGCACTTCCCACGCGGGCCGCGGCGTGTACGGCAGATCCGTGCACGGCTTCCGGTACGCGATGGCGCGGATGAAATCGGGATCGGAAAACTGTGGCGCTTCCGCTCCGAATATGTCCAGATACGGCGCCGCAAACGTGAGCCACCCCGGCGTGACGTTCCACGCACAATTCGCCATCAGCACTTTCCCCTGCGCCTGCATCTCGCTCGCAAGCTGACGCACAAATTCTACCGACGCGAACGCAGCCACCTGAACCGGACCTGAGGAAGTTGATGAGAAACTCAATGGTGCATTGCTGTACTTGAAATGCTCACGCCGATAATTGGCACGCAAGTACTGGTTGTACCCGCCGAATGAATCCAGGGCGATGCCGTCGAAGCGCGCCCCCTGCTCGTCCATACCGCGCAGCGCGTAGTCGATGAACACACGGCTGGCGAACCATCCCTTCCCTCCTGGAATGTCTGGGTCGAGATTGCACGGGAAGATGGCCGCCCACTGGCTGTCGGATATCCAAGGGGCTTGTATAATCCCCACGCTCGGTTTCCCGTTCTCGCCGTAATTCACCGAAGCCAGCGCAGCCCGCGAAACCGTTTGGAGACTCTCCCGCAGCGAATGTTCGTTCAGCCAATTCCCGGGCGTGTAACTACCGGCATACGCCAGCTTCTCCACTTTGGCCATCTCGTCGCCGTCACCGTCTACCAGTTTGAGGAATCGTGCAAGCGACTCGTCCACCGTCGGCGCTTCCTTGAAATCGCCCATGGTCTGTTGGGTCAATTCAGGCTCGATATACGACAGGGACACGTAACCATTTTCGTTGTCGTACTTGACGGCATCCGCCCCACTGGGCCCCCAGTGAAATCCGAAGCCCGCTTGCTTGGCATCCGGCGTATCCTTCACGTTGCCCCAAACGTACCACCCGCCCTCGCTCTTGGCTCGTTTGGTGAAGAACTCAGGGAAGAATTCGTAGTATCGCTGCAGTGCCGAACGAAATCCCCATGCCGGATCATGCCGATAGAGCAGAAACCTGAATGGCGCTTCCGACAACGGCCGTCCGTCCACACGCGTTTCGGCAACCAGGCCAAAATCAAACGCGATGTAGAACAGCTTCAATTTCGGAATATAGGCGATACGATGCACCACGGGCTCGTCCATGCGTATGGCAAGGGTCAAGCCATCATGGTCCGGCCACGTGATTGCCCCCAGCGGGTATTTCGAATGCTCGCCACGCACCCCGTACTCGACGCCGCCTTCGAAATAGCCCAACGCTTCTCCGTCCCCAGCGGTTGTACGGCTTGCGGCCACACTATCCCACCACGTCCACGGAGCCTCCGCGACAGGCACGGCGAAATAGACGGTGAGCGCTCGATCTTGCCCTCGTGTGTCCGAGACCGTTCCCTGTACTTCAACAAACGGACCTGCCGCGCGATAGGTCGCAGACACGGCAAGGCCGAGGTCCTCAAGACGCGCCGATTGCCGAACCGTCTCTTGTTCTTGTTTGATCTCCCCACCGACGCTAACAACCGGACCATCACTGCCCACATCGCGTACAAGGAGGCCGGTCGGGCTGACTCCCCCACTCCCCAATCCTCGCCCTTCGCAGTCTATCGAGGCAATCGCACCCTTGGCGCTGAGGTTCAATTCCAATCCATCGTTTGTGGCGAGGCGTGCGGCCTCGTCAAAGGCTCCGGCGTCAGGTTTGATCGAGCCCGCGAGCACATCCGCGTCGCCGCTCACCTTCTCCAACTCCAAACGTTCGAATTCCCACCTGAACGAGTGTGCCGTCGGCGGAGGCAGCTCGTAGAGATAGACAACGACTCTTCGAATAGCCGCGCGCCGGATATCTCCCAGCCAAGTCTTCACGTCAATCCACTCCCCCACGGGAATCGAATGCGCGATTATTTGCTGTGTCATCTCGTTGGTCGGCAAGTCCGTCCGTCGCGTTTGTTCGTCGTAGAATACGAATGCAATCGGTTTCATCTTCACCGTTGGATCGTCCGAGGTAACGCGCAACCGGGTATTCAGCCGCGTATATCCCCGCCAGTCCTGTGGCGTTTCGTATTCCTGGCGAACCAGTTTCGGGAAGGTCTCCGCTCCCCCTCCATTCGAGACAACGCTTGCACCGAACATGCCGTTTGTCACATCAATAGTGACTGTCGCTCCAGGACGATCCGTATTTGAACTCCACACCTTCGGATCGTCTATCAGATTCAACTGAGCGCCAAGCGCAAACGCCACGAACACCATTGAGAGCATTGTGAAAGCACTCCGAGATTACGGCGAACCTTTTGGACTGACACTAACAGGCGAGTGTAGTATGCAATTTGTTCCATTTCCAATGCGTGGGGGCGCACGGCGACAAAGGCAAGTACGCCACACTCTTAGGGGAGGAGTTTTCGATGCCTACTCGTGCGACACTTGTGTTTGCCGTTGCGATGTGCAGCTTCGCTCGGGCCGAAGTCGTGACGCTCGCCGAAAGTGGGCAAGCGATTGCCACAATTGTCGTTCAGAAGGACGCCGACACGTTGGTGCGTGCCGCCGCTGACGACGTGCGGCACTATGTGCAGGCTATCTGCGGCGTGGAACTTCCCTTGAAGGACACCGGGGAGCGCGTATCCGGCACGGGCATCTACGTGGGGCAATGCGACACCGCCGAAGAATCCGATCTGCCTGCCGCGGATACGAATCCCGAGACCTATGTAATCCGTGTTCGCGATGGGAACCTCTTTCTGAAGGGGAGACACGCACCGGCCACGGCGTTTGCGGTCGTATCCTTCATCGAAGACAACCTGGGCGTTCGGTGGTATGCACCCGGAAAGCTCTGGGAGTTTGTTCCACAGGGCACGCCCGGCGCGCTCAGAGTGGATGTAACGAGTCGCGTCGTGACGCCGGACTGGTCGCCGCGCATGTGGTCGGGCCATGAATGGACGGAAGATTGGAAAGCATGGTGCCTTCGCAACAAGGCCGTCTGCATCGCGCCGGTTCCTTTCCGCAACATGCAGAACCATCTGCACACGGTGTTTGCGCCGGAGAAATACGGCGAGAGCCATCCCGAGTATTATCCCCTCATCGATGGCAAGCGCTGGATCCCGCCCAGTGACGAGCATGCGTGGCGGCCCTGCGAAAGCAATCCTGATGTCGTCCGTCTCACTGTGGAAGCAGCCCGGGAGTATCTCGACGCGCACCCCGAGCACAACAGCTTCTCGCTGGCGATGGACGACATCTATCGCCTCTGCGGCTGCGACAACTGCCGCGCCATGGATGCCTCGCCCGACGACTATGTCCGGAAGCGTTTCTCGGACCGGCACTACAAGTTCGTCAATGCCGTCGCCCGCGAAATCGCCAAAACGCACCCGGACAAGTACATCGGCACGTTATGCTACCACATCGCGCGCGAATTGCCCTCGACGGTGGACACCTTGGAGCCCAACGTGTTCATCAGCATGACGCAGTGCTGCGCCGAATGGTGGCGGCCGGGCCGCAAAGAAAAGGACATGGAACTGACGCGGCAGTGGCGCGAGCGCTGCAAGCACATGAGCCGGTACGATTACATGGGACTGGGCTTCCTGACGCCACGCGTGTTTCCGCACGCGATGGCGGAGGGCATGAAGTTCGACCATGCGTTGGGCTTCGAGGGCGTGTACAACGAGTGCTACGTGATTCTCCCAAACGCAGCCCCGATGATGTGGATGGTGGCAAAGCTCCAATGGAACACCGAACTGGATGCCGATGGATTATTGGATGAATTCTACGCGCATATGTTCGGCTCTGCGTCGGCGACGATGAAGGAATACTATACCCTGCTCGAACAATCCTGGATGACGCCGCGAGCAGGCCGCGCTGGTTGGGGGCACCGAAACCTCTCGACGCAGGCACACGCCATGTCGGTCGAAGACATTGAACGCGCCGAGGGCCTGCTTGTGAAGGCGCGCGAGTCGGCCGCGGACGCAGACGTCCTGCGGCGCATCGACATCGTGGCGGCAGGACTCCAGTATGGCGCATCCATCACACGGATGTACGCTCTCCGAGACGAGTTGGACCGTGTTTCCCTCAGTACGCGGGAGGAAGCTGAAGCGGTCTTGCGGAAGGTAGGCGAACTCGAACGTCTCGGCACGGAGCGCGAAGCCTTTTGCGCCTCCGTGATGCAGCGCGACGACATCCTCGGCGATTCGTTGAGAGGGCTCCGAGCAAGGAAGTACTTCGTCGAGGATCAGACCAAGAACGCCGATCTACTGCCCGCGCTCCTGACGGCCCTGACGGTGCTCAAAGCGCAAGCGCCCGACGAGGCCGCCGGAATGGCGCAACAATTCGCGGACGCCCACGCGGGACCGCTCGGAGAACTGGCGCATACATGGGCGGAGGTAAGCCGTGGCGATTTGCCCAACCTGCTCCGGAACCCGGACTTTGAAACAAAGGCTTCGGGCGCGGCGACGCCGGAGTGGTCAACGTGGGACAATGAGAAGCGCGACACGCACATGACGAGTGTGCGAAACCAAGGCCGGGACGGTTCGACGGGCGCTGCAATCTCGAACGCGGATTCCGCCTGCTATCTCCAGAAGGTGCCGGTCGAGGCGGGCCAACGCTATCTGTGTGTGGCGTGGGCCCGGCGGACGCAGGCGGAAGACGCAAGTTCGATACGCCTTGTCGTCCGTTGGCAAACTCCGGACGGCGCATGGTATCCAAAGCCCGAATTGGAGCCAAGTGTGAGCCTTCGTCCTTCCGGCGCGAATTGGCAACCGATGGCGCTGGTGGCGAGTGTGCCGGAGGGCGCGGCTACCTTGGTCTTCCAGTTGAGCGTTTCCGCTCAGGGTGACAAGGCCCGTGCGCTGTTTGACGATGCTGCGGTGCACCTGATTCCGGCCAAGTAATCGTGGCGGCTATTGGACACCACGACTCGCATGGGGTAGTGTATCGCGCAATGGCGCAAAGAGAACTGGGGGTTTTGTCATGTCAAGGATAGGTTTGTTGCTTTCGCTGGGCGCTCTGTTGATGGCGGCGAATGTCGCGGAGGCCGCGTGCAGAGTCACCGAATTGCGCTGCGAATATTTGAACAACCCGTTGGGTATAGACGTCGCGAAACCTCGCTTGAGCTGGGTGCTCGACACGAGCAAGCGCGGCGCGCGACAAACGGCTTATCAAGTGCTTGTGGCCGATGACGAAAGCCTCTTGAAAGCCAGCCAAGGCAACGTGTGGGATTCGGGCCGGGTTGCGTCGGATCAGAGCGTGCAAGTGGAATACGCGGGCAAACCCCTGGAATCGCGGGCACGGTGTTTCTGGAAGGTCCGCGTGTGGGACGAGGCGGGCCAGGTATCGCCGTGGAGCGCTCCTGCTTTCTGGACCATGGGCCTGTTGTCGCCGGCCGAGTGGAAGGCGCAATGGATCGGTTGCGACTGGATGAACGGCAACACCGGGGCGCTGCCTTGGATGCGCAAGACGTTCGAGCTTGTCGCCGCGCCCGCACGGGCTGAAATCAGCGTATGCGCGCTGGGCTATTACGAATTGTTCGTCAATGGCAAAAGAGCGGGCGACGCGGTGTTGACGCCCGCGACCTCCGACTACTCCACGCGCGGTCTGTCGATTACACACGACGTGGCATCGCTCTTGAAACCAGGCAAGAACTGCGTTGCCCTGTGGCTGGGACGCGGATGGTCCACGCCTGCGCTGGAACGCGCGAGTCAGTCGGGGCCGCTGGTCAAGGCGCAACTCGATATATTGATGTCCAATGACCGGCGCGAAACCATCGTTACCGATGTTAGCTGGAAAATGCACCCCAGTTGCATTACACCGCTCGGCAAAGGTTCTAGTGGCGACTATGGCGGCGAATCCTATGACGCCCGCTTGGAAATCCCGGACTGGAACGCAACCGACTATGACGACAGCGCATGGGTCGCGGCGAAGACCTTCACGCCACCCACGGCGGTTATTGCCACGCAGCCCGTTGAGCCCAACCGCATCATCGGCAAAATCAAACCCGTATCCGTCAAGCCGTTCAACTCCGGGTATCTTGTCGATATGGGCCGCAACTACAGCGGCTGGTTCCGCATCAAGTTTCCAAACCTCAAGGAAGGGCAATCCGTCAGCATGGAATTTGCCGACAAGCAGTTTCCCGACGGCAAATTACAGACCTACAATCAGCACGACACATATATCGGCAGAAATGGCGGAAACGCGTTCTGCAACAAGTTCAACTATCACGCGTTCCGCTACGCATTCATTCAGGGGCTGGACCGGGCACCGAAACTGGGCGACATCATCGGCCTGCCCATCAGCACGGACTACGAGTCCGCCGCGTCGTTTGAATGCTCGAACCCGTTGCTTAACGACATCTACACGACCGCCGTGTGGACGTATCGCTGCCTCAGCCTGGGCGGGTATACCGTCGATTGTCCGCACCGCGAACGCCTCGGGTACGGTGGCGACTCAGGCACCTCGATGGAAATGGGTATGACCAATTTCAGCCTCGGTGCCTTCTACAACAAGTGGGCGGCGGATTGGCGCAATGCGCAGGACGCAACCGGCGACGTGCCGCACACCTGCCCCGGCCCTCAAATCGGCGGAGGCGGCCCGGCTTGGAGCGGCTTCTGCATCACGTTGCCGTGGCAAGTCTATGTTCAGTACGGCGACCGGCGTATCCTTGAAGAGTCCTATCCGATGATGAAGCGATGGCTGACATTCGTCGACACGAAAATGGCCGACGGCATTTTGCAGCCCTATGCCGGAATTGGCATCAGCGCCGAGTGGAGTTTCTTGGGCGACTGGGTGCCGCCAGGACGCGACCAAGGCGCCAACCGCGTCGACGAGAAGTCCACGCTCTTCTTCAACAACTGCTATCTCGTGCACTGCCTCCAACTGGCTTCGAAGGTAGCCGCCATCGTCGGCGACAGCGTGCAATCCGCCGCGTACACAGAGAAAGCGGAGACACTCGCAAAGGTCCTTCACGAACGCTTCCTGAATCCGGACCAGACCACCTACGTCAACGGCGAGCAGACCTATCTCGCGATGCCGCTGCTGTTCAACATCACGCCCGAAGACCTGCGCCCCAAGGTGATGGGAGCCTTGGAACACGACATCGTGGTGACGCGCAAGGGACACCTCAACTCGGGCATGCACGGCACCTACTACATGGCCAAGTACCTCATGCTGCATGATCGAAACGATCTCGTGTATTCCATGGTTTCGCAGGACACCTTCCCCAGTTGGGGCTTCATGCTGAAGAACGGCGCGACCACAATTTGGGAAGAGTTCAACGGCGACAACTCGCAGATACACAACACCCTCATCTCCATCGGCATGTGGTTCATTCAGGGACTCGGCGGTATCCGCTGGGATGAAAACGAGCCGGGATACAAACACGTCATCATCGATCCGGGTATCGTTGACGGGTTGGACTTCGCGAAGGCCAGCAACCGTTCGCCCTACGGAACCATCGTCAGCGAATGGACGCGCAAGAAAGACCGCCTTGAGTTCCATATCATCGTACCGGCGAACAGCCACGCCACCGTCACGCTGCCGTCCGGTGATTATGGCAAAGGAATCAACGACGTGAAGATCGTCGAGCGCACAGACAAACAGGTCGTGTGCAACGTGCCCTCTGGCGAATATCGATTCGTCTGCAAGCAGTAGCCAATACCGGCGACCAGATAACGTTCTTGTATTCGAAGCTCGAATCGGTCCTGAAAGGAAGTACAGATGCGTAGTTGGAGTGTAGCGCTTGTTTATGTAGCCGCCGTTTGTGCGTTTGTGTCTTTGCCGGTCTATGGCCAGACGGAGCAAGTGCAAACGGGTACGGGGCATTCGTTCGCGTGTGCCGACTATTCGGGCAACAAGGTATTCATCGTGTCCGCGGAAGGAAAGGTCGAGTGGGAGTACCCGGCAAAGACCTGCGACGATATCTGGGTGCTGCCCAATGGCAACATCCTTTTCAATACCGGCGACGGAGTGACCGAAGTCACGCGCGACAAGAAGGTTGTCTTCCGTTATGACTCAAAAAGCGAGGTCTACGCGTGCCAGCGCTTGCCCAACGGGAACACGTTTATCGGAGAGTGCAACTTCGGACGCCTGCTCGAAGTCGATCCCGCTGGCAAGATCGTGAGCGAATTACGAGTGCTGCCGGAAGGCCAGGACGGCGGCCACGCGTTCATGCGCAACGCGCGCAAGCTGCCCAACGGAAACTACCTTGTGGCATTCACCGGCGGCGAAGTCGTCCGCGAATACGACCCGTCAGGGAAAGTCGTGTTCGAAGTTCCTGCCCCCAGTGGCCCGCACAGCGTCGTCCGGCTTCCCAACGGCAACACCTTGATTGCGTGCGGGGATCTCAAGAAGGCCCCCATGGTGTTTGAAGTCGACAAAAACGGCAAGACCGTTTGGCAGATTACGCAAGATGAACTGCCGGGGATTTCGCTCAAGTTTATGACCGGGCTTCACCGTCTACCCAACGGCAATACCGTGATGACGAACTGGGTGGGGCACGGCGAATTCGGCAAGGCGCCGGGCATCATCGAAGTCACCCCGGACAAGAAAGTGGTCTGGACGTTCCAAGACGACAAAACCATGAAGACGGTTTCAAGTGTCCAGATTCTAGACGTCCCTGGCGATCCACTGAAAGGAGAAGTGCTGCACTGAAGTACGCAGCACCGTTCTTCCGAAAAGAACGGAGCACCATTGCGAGACTCCATGGAACCCAATAGCGACGGGCCTAACCTAATTGCCCGCGCCCCGGCCCGAATCCCCATCGTGAACGTCGTTGCCTCGCGCTTCTTCTTCGGGTTCATCGTGCTCGTTTGTGCCGAGGTGTTCTCCGGGGCTTCCGTCAAAGTCGGGTTGTGGAATCCGTGGACGTGGGTCATGACGTATTGGCTCTACTTCGCCCATTTCTACTTTTTCACGACCCTCGCCGTGCGCACGGGAAGGACTTCGCTGGGATCGCTTTACCTGTGGGGAGTCCTCTACGGTCTGTATGAATCGTGGATCACGAAGGTCGTCTGGTCTGGCTATAACGGTGACGGCAAGTTTGCCATGGGCGCTATCGGTCCCTTCGGATTCTCCGAGATCAGCATGGTCTTCTTCTTCCACCCAATCGCCGCCTTCATCCTCCCGCTGGCGACGGCGTGTATCCACTGCCCATCGTTGCGCCGGCATTTCAGCAGCCTGGCATGGCTCACGGGAAGCACCAAGACCGCGCGGGCGATACAGGTCTATCTCGTGTTCTCCTTCGCACCCGCGATGGCCGTGAATTCCGGTGGACTGACAAACCTGACTTTGAATCTTATGGTCGTGCTCGTCTTGCTCTTCGTGCTTTGGTGGCTGGCGCGACCCGCGCTCGAGGCCTCGGACGGCGTCGGAATTGTCGCGTTTGCGAACAGGGGATTCGCCGCGCTGGCCGTTTATCTCGCGATGCTCTATGGGGTGACCTACGTCTACTTGCGGCCCGAGGCGCTGCCCTCGCTTTCCGTTCAGGTGTTCACTTTCGTGTTCTACGGAGTCGCCATTGCCGGACTCCGGCTCTATCCGCGACGCGCACCACTCCCCGCCGCGGAGGCTCACGTCGAGAAGCGCGAGGTGAGCCTCATCGAAACACTGTTCGCGCTGATAGTCGTGCTCGCTCTCGTGCTTTCGAACCTTGCCGGGCAATCGGTCCTGTTTCTCGCACTGGTCCCCATCTTCATATCCTGGACGCTTCTGGGATTCGTGCTGGCGGCAGCGGCCCTGGTGATGCCCATTCATGCCCGTCTGACCCGGGAAGCCTCGTGACGCCGCTCCGATTTCGCCCCGAATGCTGGCAAGCGAGTTTCGATTCTCGCCCCAGCCCATTTCGTTGTTCTCGCCACAATACCTTGGCACGACATCTACAAGAGGCTATAATCGTCTTCATGAGAATGTGGAAACATGATAGATATTGAAAAGCTCTCAGAGCACTGGCGTGATGGCGCCGAAGAAGATTGGGCAGTCTCCCTGGAACTGCTTTCGCGCGACCGCGTACGCCATAGTCTGTTTTTCGCTCACTTGGCGCTGGAGAAGCTACTGAAGGCTCATGTGACCAGGGAGACACGTGACGTTGCGCCACGCATTCACAATTTGGTGCGTTTGGCGGAAGTCGCGAACTTGAAGTTGGACTCCGGACAATTGGATGCGCTTGCCGACATGAACGAATTCAACCTTGAGGGGCGCTATCCCGACCCTGCGATTCCTTCTCCCACTTTGGAGGAGGCACGAGAGTATGTGAAGCGGGCTGAGGAGGTCATGAAGTGGTTGATCGAGCAATTGTAGACAGCGTTCAGAACTACTTGCAGCACTTGTCGGAGCAAGGCTTGGCCGTCAGCTTTGCTGTTGTCTTCGGTTCACACGCGAAAGGCGAGAGCCACGAGTGGAGCGATATCGACTTGCTGGTCGTTTCGCCGCGCTTTGACGAGCCGCTCGAACGCGATGACATAAACCGTTTGTGGCGTGTGGCGGCAAGAACCGACAGCAGAATCGAACCAATACCCTGCGGCACGCGGCAATGGACCGAGGACGCTTCCATGTCGATTATCGAAATCGCGCGACGTGAGGGCACCCGCATCCTCCCTGCCGCGTAATCGCATTCGTCGCGGAGCATCAGACTTTTCGTTCGGTTAGCTTCTTCCATTGATAGTCAGACCGAGTAG
>JBAZRU010000130.1:0-8795 GCA_041662805.1 Candidatus Hydrogenedentales bacterium
TCGGATGTATTGAGCTCGATGCCGATACCGTCCGCGTCGTAGTCGTCAAGACCGGTGGGGCGCGCCCCGTGCTCCTGGAGGCGCACACGGCGAGGGCGGTCTATGCCGAGGAGCCGCAGCGCTTGGAAGCCATGGCCCAAGCCTTGCGCGAAGCGGTCGCGGCGGTAAAGTCGAAACCGGCCCTGTATGTGCTGAGCGAAGGCTGTCAAAGCGCCGTGGCCCGCACGATTACGATTCCCTTCCGCGGCCACGCGCGCGTCGCCTCGGCGGTTCCATTCGAGCTCGAACCATTTCTTGCATTCCCCATAGACGACCTCGTCGTGGACTACGGCGTTATCCGCGAAGCGGAGGGCAAGACCGATGTGCTCGCCGTGGGCGTGCGCCGAGTATT
This sequence comes from Candidatus Hydrogenedentales bacterium, assembly GCA_041662805.1. GTDB lineage: Bacteria > Hydrogenedentota > Hydrogenedentia > Hydrogenedentales > SLHB01 > JAIBAQ01. The sequence goes on from JBAZRU010000130.1 coordinate 392, forward strand.
GCTCGAAGAACACATCGCCATTGTCGATGCCGCCGGGGTCGAAATCGACAGCATCAATCTCGATGTCGCCGGACTTACGTCGCTCTGGCTCGCGGGGCACAAGAAGACGTCGGGGCTTCACGCCCAGTTGCATCTCCTGGATACGGGTGCCGTCTTCATCGTCACGTACAACAAGGCGCTGGCCTATTTCCGCCAGTTGAACTTCGCAGTCGATCGGTTCCAGCAGGATCCCAGCGCGGCGGCACGAGAGGTCCAGAACTGTATTCGCGCGTTCCTGGCGACATGGAAGGGCGATCCGTCGCTCGCCGAGCTTGCGGTTACGGGCATTTCGCCCGACCCGGCCGATCGCGAAACCTTCTGCGATACCATTCGGATTCCAGTCACCTTTGAAGAACTGCGCGATACCATCAAAGGAGCCGACCGTCTCCCAGTACAGCACACCTGCTCTTGGTTGCCCTGCATCGGCGTAGCCTATTCCGCCGGCGGCGGGGGCGTTGCCTTCGAATTCCGCAAGGGCGAGTTGGCCCCGCCCGGCGGCATGCGCGGCATGATTCTGCACGCCGTCTTTTCTGCCGCGCTTCTCCTTGTGGTCCTTGCGGGCTACATCGGCTATTGCATCGTCGACTATCGGAAGAACATGGCCGAGGTGAATCGGATTGGCGAGCAGATCTGGAGCCTGTACGCAAAGACGTTTCCCGAGTCCGAAAGTGTAAAGGGCGGACGTCTTCCCACCGACGTGGGGGGCGTACAAACCATGGATATGTTCCGGCTCGATTACGAAGCAGCCGCGGAAGCCGGGTCGCAAATCTCGCTCGACATGCTATCGCGCCCCCCCCTGCTCGATATCTTGAAAGAACTGGGCGAAAAGCTCCCGAGCGACAAAGTCCTGATCACCGACGTGAAAGTGCAGACCAGCCGGGGCCAGAAGCAACTGGCCACCGTATCCGGCGAAGTCGTAGACACGCAGGCCTTCAACCAAGTGTTCGAGACCCTGAAGCAGTCCACGGTTCTGCACGTTGAAGACGAACCGGTTCGTTCGCAGATTGCGGGCAAAACAAAATTCACATTCAGCGCGAGTTTGTAACGAGGTAACACATGGCGAAGCTGCAACAGCGAGAGAAAGTATTCCTGGGCGCGGGCGGAATCGCACTGCTGCTGATTGCCGCATACGCGTTCGGCCAAGGCCCGATGGAAGAATACAAAAAGTCGGCCGTGACGTTGCGTAACGCAAAGGTCAATCTTCAACAGGCCCAGCTCTGGAACGCGGAAATCGAGACTGCGCAACAGAAGGTGGCGGCGGCCAAAGAAAGCATCGTCAGGCAAGGCGCCTTCGACCTCTGGACGCATATCGACGGCGTTGTGAAGGCGCTATCCCTCGGTTCGCGCGCCGACATCCAAAGCAAACGCGGTGCCGCGTCGCCAACCGACAGCAAAGTGGCCGCCGTCGAACTCAAGCTCAGTGGCGTGAATCTGCAGGAGCTGGTAGAAGTGCTGCACCGCATCTACGCCAACGACTACCTCATCCTCCTCGACAAGCTCGATCACATCAAACCCGCCCAAGACGGCAAAGGTCTCGACTGCCGGATTACGTTCGTCTCTCCAAAGGCGTAACCCGCATTCGCGGCATCCGTCCTGTATTGACTTCTTTGTAGCGCCCGGTCTCCGTGCCGGGCGTCTTGGGCTGCTGCGTTTCAGTCCGCCGTTCCAAGCGAACTCATAAACCGGATGTACGTTTCGATGCCGCGATAGAACGTCGGCAGATGTTGCCGTTCGTTCGGGCCGTGAATCCCGTCGTCCGGCAACGCGAACCCCAGCATGACGGAATCCGCGCCCAGCTTCTCTTGCAGCAAACTCACCACCGGCACGCTCCCGCCCTCGCGCTTGAAAATCGGCTCCTTCCCGAAGACGGCTTTGAGCGCCGCCATGGCCTTCTGCATCCAAGGCGAGTGGCGATCCATAATCGCGCCTTTCCCATGCGTCAGCTCGCGTACCTCCCACACAACCGTCGGCGGAGCGTTCTTCCGGAGGTACTCGCACAGTTGTGCGTGGACGTCTTTTCCTTCCTGGTCGGCAACCAGGCGCGTCGAAATCTTTGCCATGGCCTTTGCGGGCAGCACGGTCTTCGAGCCTTCACCGGTGAATCCGCTCAGCATGCCGTTCACTTCCAGCGTGGGCCGCGCGCCCACGCGCTCGATGGTCGTATACCCTTTCTCGCCCCAGAGGGCCGGAACGCCTACCATCGCCTTCCACTCGTCGTCGGAATACGGCAGACGCGCCAGCGCGTCCCGCTCCTCGGCATCCAGCGCGCGCACGCTGTCGTAGAAGCCGGGCAGCGTGACCCGCCCGTCTGCATCGTGCATGCCCGCAATCAAGTCGCACAACACCTGGGCCGGGTTATGCACGGACCCGCCAAACAGACCCGAATGCAAATCCTTCGCGGGCCCGCGAATCTCCAACTCGAAGTACGCAAGGCCGCGCAACGAATACGTGATTGCAGGCACGTCCGGCTTGTGAATGCCCGCGTCGCAATTGAGCACGAAGTCGCACCGCAGCTTGTCGATGTGTTCGTTGACCACCGAGGCTAGATTCGGCGAGCCGATTTCCTCTTCGCCCTCAATCAAGTACTTGAACGTGCACGGAGCGGGGCCGTGCTTGAGCAACGCCTCCATCGCCTTAATCTGCGCGAAGATTTGGCCCTTCATGTCGGACGCGCCGCGCGCAAACAGATAGTCCCCGCGAACGGCCGGTTCGAAAGGAGGCGACACCCATTCGTGCACGGGATCGACGGGCTGCACATCGTAATGTCCGTAGACGAGCACCGTGGGCGAACCCTTGGGCCCCTTTATTTCGGCAAAGATCGCGGGGTGACCCGCCGTCGGCAATATCTCGATATGCGGAATACCGACGCGCTGCAGTTCCGCCGCCAGCCACCGCGCCGTGCGCTCCACGTCCCCTTGATGTTCGGGAAGCGTCGAAACGCTCGGGATACGCAGCAGCGCCTTGTACTCTTCGAGATACCGCTCGCCGTTGTTCCTGGCAAAATCGATAGCCTGCTCCACGGCTTCCTCCAGATTTGTTTCTGAACCAACGGTTCAGTATTGCTTGTAGCCCGGCCTCTGTGGCGGGCGTCTTCGGTTGTCCGTATAACCTGTGCTCCGCGCCGGGCGTCTTAACACTTGCAGCGAATCAATACCGCCCGGCACACAGACCGGGCGCTGACCAGGCCACACTACTCGCGCAAATGTGCAAGCGTATCGGTTGATCGTGTGTTTTGTATCGCTGGCTTCCAGCCGGCACGCATGTTCTGTATCGCTGGCTTCCAGCAGGCTCCTAGCCCAACCACAGGACTTCGTGACTCCCAATTCCGGTTGAAATGAACCACTAATCCAGCCGTCGAGACTTCGCGTCCGCAAGGCCCTGCTTCACGCACGCCTCATAAGCCATCTGCGGCGTAACGGCGCGAAGCAACGCTTGGCTGTCGGTTGGCGCCCCAGGCTTGTCGCCCTCGAAGAGCACAGTGCTCGCCATCCGGAACGGCGCGTGCCGCACAGGGTCGGTTCCACCGAATACGGCCACCACCGGCGTTCCCATGGCCGCGGCAATATGCATCGGGCCGGTATCCCCGCCGAAATAGACCGAGGCCCGATGCGAGATCCATGCGTAGTGCTTGAGGTCCGTCGTCTCCGGGGCCACGGTTGGGCGCCGTCTCGTGCGCGCGAGCACCTGCTCGATCGCCTCAAATTGCCCGGGTCCCCACGTCAGCAGCACATCAAAGCGTCCGTCCGCAATGAGAAGATCGGAAAGCGCGGCAAAGTGTTCTAGAGGCCACTGCTTCTCGGGGCGGTCGACGGGCACGTGCATCGCGATGACACGCTTGTTGCCGTCGAACGAATGGTCGAAAAACTCATCGACCGTGTCGCGCACGTCGACGGGCACATGAATCGAAACGCTCGGCCATTCGGTGTTGGGAACCAGCGCCGAGCACAACAGCAGGTTCTCTTCGGCGCGATTGATTGGATGATCGGGAAGCCGGACCTTGTGGTTCGTCAGCAGGCTGCTGCATTCCTGGCTCCGAGGACGGGCAAACCCGAACCGCTGCCGGGCCCCCGAAAAGCGCGCCACAATGCCGCTCTTCAGAATGCCGTGAAAATCCAGGACGATGTCGTAGCGCGAAAGCCGTACCTTCCGGCAAAACGCATAGAACTCACGCGCGGCCTGCGCCTTGGCGCTTGGCCTGTCGAATACAACAAGGGAATCCAGGGTAGGGTGGCCTTCCAGTATCGCGGAGGACTTGCACTCGACGGCCCAGTCGATTTGGGCATACGGATAGGCTTCCCGAATGAGCTGCAAGGCGGGCAACACCCGCACCACGTCGCCTATGGCGCTTAGACGTATGATAAGGATATGTGGAGCGCCACCCATCATAGGCTGCGTCGGCTCCACGGTGGCAAGACATAAAATGGCGGAGAGGGCGGGATTTGAACCCGCGGTACCCCGTTAAGAGTACACACGCTTTCCAAGCGTGCGCCATCAACCACTCGGCCACCTCTCCGCGGTTTTGGTCGCGTACGGACGCCGTAGGCGTCCGCACGCTGCAAAGCCATTGTTAGCTCAAAACAGGTGATTTTATGCGCTGAGAGAGGGTGAATTCAATCAGTATCTTCTAATGCCCCAAGGACATTGCCCCAGGTAGGGACGTTTCGCCGAAACGTCCGGAGTCACTCCCTCACCTTCCTGCCCTGCCAGGCAGTTTGCGGGGCGTTTCGACAACCGGGTATAATTACCCTCCATCGTGAACGGACTCACGCCTCGCCGTAGATGCGGTGAGTACATGACTTTGCCCAGCGAATGAATACAACGCTTAGGGCGCGCACCGGTCCTATGGCTGGTTGCGACCCGAATGGAACTTGCAGGAGGCAATCTGATGAGCAGTGCTCTGGAACTGACGGCCGGCAACTTTGATTCAACGGTCGGAGTAGGCGTGACCTTGGTGGATTTCTGGGCAGAGTGGTGCGGTCCCTGCCGGCTGATGGGCCCCGTGCTCGACGATTTGGCTAAGGACTTTGGCGACAAAGCGAAGGTCTGCAAGGTCAACGTCGACAACGAGCCCGATCTCGCCATGAAATTTGAAGTCTCAAGCATACCCACGCTTCTTGTGTTCAAGAACGGAGAGATTGCCAAGCGATTCGTCGGGGTAACGCAGAAGACCGAAATCAAGGCAGCCATGGACGGCGCAATTAGCTAGCGCGTCCTTGACCGCGGACTCGCGCAGAGTCTCGCAACAAGCACAACGCCATGCCAGTAAAGCTCCTGATAGCCGTTCTTGGTGTAGGTGCGGGGGTCGCCCTCGCGCTTATCCTGAAACGCGATGCGCCGCGCGCCAGCAAGGTCTTCTACCATGACCCCGTAACCATGGCCGTCATCGGTGGCATGTTGGCCTTCGGACTGGCTGCGATGTTTATCGAAAACAAGGTCGAGTGGTCCCAAGCGGTTACGCAGGTAAACTCGGCCGAGGCCCTGGATGCCTTTGTGGCCTCCGCCAACGGCCAGCCCGTGTTGGTTGATTTCTATGCGACGTGGTGTGGGCCATGCAGGTCCACCGCGCCCAACGTCAATGCAATCGCCGCGGAAGGGCACAAAGTCGCCGTGGTGAATGTGGATGCGGCGCAAGCCCTGGCCCAGCAGTATCAGGTGGAGTCGATTCCTGCCCTGCTTGTCTTTCGGGAAGGCAGGTTGGTGCGCACGGAATTGGGATACCACTCCGAAGAGGAGTTGCGCGCGCTTCTGAAGGGATAAGGGGGGTCGGGCGCCGCATGCAATTACAGTAAATCGGACAACCATGTCCCCGCATGCGCGAAGTATGCATATTCGATCGGTTGACAAGAACCCGCAGTTTTTCAGAAAGGATTGAACACCGCCATGACACCGAAAACCGTAGCTGTCGCCGGCGCTACCGGCCTTGTGGGGCGCCAAATGCTCCGCGTGCTTGAAGAGCGCAACTTCCCCGTCAAGTCGCTCAAGCCACTCGCATCCGAACGGTCGCGAGGCAAGACGGTTACGTTCAAAGGCGAAGAAGTCCCCGTCGAAATACTCGGAGAAGATTCCTTCAAAGGCGTCGATATCGCCCTCTTCAGCGCCGGCGGCGGCACCAGCAAGAAGTACTCCCCCTGCGCCGCCAAAGACGGCTGTGTCGTCGTCGACAATTCGAGCGCGTGGCGCATGGATAAAGACGTGCCCCTGGTCGTGCCCGAAGTCAATGCCCACGACATCAAGTGGCACAAGGGCATCATCGCGAACCCCAACTGCTCCACGATCCAGATGGTGGTCGTGCTCAAGCCGCTTCACGACGCCGCCAAGATCGAGCGTGTCGTAGTCTCCACCTACCAGGCCGTGTCCGGAGCTGGCATCAAGGCGCTCGATGAACTGTATGCCCAGACCAGGGCCGTGCTCGAAGGCAAGGAACCGGTCAACTCGATCTTCCCGCACCAGATCGCCTTCAACTGCATCCCCCAGATCCCGCAGAGCGATGCGTTCGGAGACAATGGCTACACCTCCGAAGAAATGAAAATGGTCAACGAGACCAAGAAGATTATGGGCGACGACTCGATTCGCGTCACCGCGACAACCGTTCGCGTCCCCGTTCATACCGGACACAGCGAATCCGTGAACATCGACACGCGCGACAAGCTCACCGTGCAGCAAGCCCGCGACATCCTCTCGAAAGCCCCCGGCGTGATCGTCGAGGATGATCCATCAAAGCAGTTGTACCCGCTTGCCACCCGTGCGGCAGGCAGGGGCGAGACCTTCGTGGGCCGCATCCGCGAAGACCTCTCGTATGCCAACGGCCTTCTGATGTGGATCGTCTCTGACAATCTGCTCAAGGGCGCCGCCCTAAACGCCGTTCAGATCGCCGAGCTTCTGTAAAACCACACACCGCGAAAACCAAACAACGCGCGCGGAGTGGAAGCTTGACCCCCTCCGCGCGCGTTCTATTTTGTAGCGCCGAATTCACCTACCCGAAAAGGTAGGGACGTTTCGCCGAAACGTCCGCCTCACGCGACCGGCGCGCCCTAATAATTCTTCGACCGAATGATCGAGATCAATAACCCAAAGCCCAATGCCGCCGCGATCGTAAACCCTGCAAGTCCAAGCGTCTTTGCACCTGCCTCCGTGGAAAGCAACAGGCTCGAACCCACCACCAGCGAACCCGCGATGACGCTGAACGCGATGCGGTTACTCGCACGGTCGAGCACGCTCGCCAGCAACTCAAGCCCCTCATGATGTATCTGAAGGCGCAACTTGCCTGAGCGCGCCATGCGGACGATGTGCCGAAGATCCGTCGGCAACTCGCGGAGCATACGCAACGCCGAAGCAAGGCCTTGTTGGCCCTCGATGGCAAGGTTCTGAGGAGCGAACCGGTTCAACACCATGCGCTCCACATAGGGGCGGATCACGGGGACCATGTCCGCCTCGGGATCGAGTAGGCGCGCGGTCGATTCGATCGTGGCCAGCGATTTGAGAAGCAGCGAAAAGCGCGGAGCCAACTGCAATTGATGACGCCGCAGGATGCCGATGATCTGCTCGAGTGCGCGACCTACGTCGGCCTTACCAAGCACGGCCTGCGCTTCGAACGCGAGATACTGCGCCATCTCATGCTCCAGCGCGCGCTCGTCCGAGACTTCTCCTGTCGACGTGAATGCAAGCAGCGCCTGCACGCAGCGCGTGGAGTCCTCGTTGAACACGGCGTGCAAGAGATCTGCCATTGTGTGGACATCGTTCTTTTCCAGATGCCCCACCATGCCGTAGTCGAGAAACGCGACTTGATTGTTGCGCGTCACCAGCACGTTGCCGGGATGCGGATCGGCATGAAACAAGTGATATTCGAACACCTGCTTGCACAACACGTCGCACCCAATTAAGGCCACCGTCTTCGGATCGCAATTGCGTTCGGCGTACTTGTCCACGGCGTCGATGCGAACACCGTCAATCCAGTCCATCGTCAACACGCGCGCGCTCGACAATGAGTCGTAGACGAGCGGCACAAACACCGACTCCGTCGATCCAAAGTTCTCGCGAAACCGATCGATGGTCCGGGCTTCAATCGAAAAATCCAGCTCGCGCATGATCGACCGTTCGAACTCGCCCACCATCCCGACGGGGTTCATCCACGTGACATCCGCCACATGCTCGGCCACCCATTCCGCGATCCCCGCAATTAGACTCAGATCCGATTCTATGACGCGCCGCGCGCTGGGCCGTTGCACTTTCACCGCAACGGGATGGCCCTCGCGCGTGCGGGCCCGATAGACCTGGCTCAGCGACGCCGCCGCCACCGGCGTCTCGTCGAACTCCGCAAACAACGCCGACAGGCTTCCACCCAGCTCTTGCTCGATTACCGGGCGCA
>JBAZRU010000130.1:8805-12864 GCA_041662805.1 Candidatus Hydrogenedentales bacterium
AAACGGAAGCGCGGAAACCTGATCCTGAAGCTGGCTCAATTCTGTGGCGATGGCTGTCCCGATGAGGTCCGGGCGTGTGCTCAGGATCTGTCCGAACTTGACGAACGTTGGCCCCAATTCCATCAGGGCTTCGCGCAGGCGTGCACCAATCGTTTCCGGCGGGGCCGTAGTCCTTTCGATGAGACGCAGGCTGTGCAGCACCCGCGCCGGAAGCCCTTCGTAGAGGCCAAGGCGGCGCACCAAATCGGCAAAGCCGTGGCGCGCCAGAACCTGGACCACGTCCGCCAAACGAACGGCATTGCCTACGCGCTGTACAAGGGTGCGATGCGCCACGCCCACTACTCCCTATTCCGAATCGCTCTGGGACCTCTGGAATTCACTGCTGCTCTGTCTGGACACAATAACGCCAGCCTTACACATACACGAAGAATACACCATGCGTGTCGCCTTTCCAACGATGCACACCCTGCCGGGGCGCCCACTGCCTTGAACGCCGTTCTCTCATTCCGCTGGACACGGAAGTTGCGCTGTGCCACAATCAACGGGGGTCGTGTGCCGTCTATTCGCGTGTTCGATTTCAGCCAAGTGCCGTGTCGGTCCGTGCTGGGTTGTCGTGCAGATCTTCGACTGGTCGGATCCAATCCGCGTGGAGGTAGAAGTGTCCATGGAACATAACGGGCGTGATGGCATGGTGGAACATCCCGATCTCCATATTGAAGCAGACGCCGTCTGCGAACAGTGCAGTTCCGTCAATCCTCCCGGCACTTTGCTCTGCAAGATGTGCGGAAACAATCTGCGCGACCAACGCACGAGACGCCTCTCCGCGGATGGCCCCGCAATCGTCATGGAAGACACCATGCGTCCGCGGCGCGTGCTGGCCGGGCTGCTCATCGTTCTCGGATTGTTGCTGGTGCTCTGGACCGCCTTTAGCGTCTCCAAGATCGAATCGCTTCTGACGCGCGGCCTTGAAAGAGCAAGCTCCACCGCCGACCCCGAATCCTATTGGACGTCCTCCGCCGCGACCATCTACGATGACCTCGCAAAAGAAATGAAAGATCGCCCGATTTCGGATCAAGAAGCGCGAATGGCCCTCATGCAATCCAATCTGACCTCGGGATTCGACGGCCGTTACGTGTTGAAGCGCAGCGAAGAAGCCTTTGCGCCGGTTATTGGACAAGCCATCGTCCGGACCGTGGGCGAAAGCGTGTACTTCGTGGCCTTCGTCTTGCGCGAAAACGAGTTTAGAGGCGAGGCCCGGCTAACGTCCCCCACGATCCTCGAAGTGAAGCTGGTCGGCGCGAATACCCCCGGCGGATATCGAGGCGCCTATGGCGTTGCCCAAATCACCCCAAAGTTTCTCTATTGCAGCGGCTACACCATGGAGAGTGAGACTCTCATCGAAGGCTTTGCCTTTCGCGTCCCCGAAGCGGCGAACGGCGTGGCGCCGGCGGCTGGGACTCCTGTCCAGTAGAGTGGCCGAAACCGGACTACCGAGGGCGCTGTGAAGACCAAACACTACTGCGCTGCGGGAGGCGTGGCGCTCGATTCGGCCCAGCGCGTACTGCTCATCGAGCGGGTTGTCGTGCGGGACGGAATCGAAGTCCACGAGGTCCGGCTCCCCAAAGGACACATCGACCCCGGCGAATCCGACGCCGAGGCGGCGCTTCGGGAAACGTGCGAAGAGACGGGCTACTGTCTACTCGATATCGTCGCGGATCTGGGCGAAGCCACCTGTGAATACGATTTTCAGGACGCGCACTTCGTGCGAACCGAGCACTACTTCCTCATGCGCCTGCGTTCGCCCGAGCGCAGACCCCCCCACGCGGCCCCCGGTTCGGAAGAGGCCTTGTTCTCCCCCCTCTGGGCTGAAACGCTTCAGAGCGCGGCATCGCTTCTGACCTACGAATCCGAACGCGATTTCGTCCGGCGTGCCATTCAATGGCTCCAAAGAGCCGCCCAACAAGCCCAGCAGCAATAGCTGGTAGGGACGTTTCGCCGAAACGTCCAGAGGATCTTCAGGCTTCGCCGAAACTTCCAAGAAGGCTCGCGTCTTTGTAAATCCTCCTTCTTGAATATAATAAAAATACTATCACCGCTCACGTTTGATCCTGAAGACGCTCAAAAATGTACGCAGTACGTCCAATCGTTACGAAATTGAACAACGACAAGGACTTACATTGCTAGCCGAATTCCGCTAGCCCAGCACATAAACTCGAAATTCACTTCTTCGCCCGCGATTCGGCGTTGGCATCCGACTTGCTCTGTCAATAGATGACCGAAGGAAAGACTCCTTCCGACGAGACAAAGGCAATCAACTTGAGGAGAAAGGGGCTCATGCGACACGGAATCGCCACAACGTCACGAATCAAAATGTGGTACCTAACCAGGGTCCAGGGAAAGCGCGTGGCCTACAGTAAGATTCGGCCCCGCTGCATCATGCTGGGATCCGTCTTCTACGCAACGACATGGGTCATTGCCAACGCATGAATCCGTCCAACTGCCGTTACTCCCGGGAGAGTCACACAATTAAAGCCTCTTGACGCGCTCGGGTCCCCCCCCTTTCGCGTTTGAACCCCCTCCACCACTGCGGCGCCCGATTCGCTAATCCGGGCGCCGTCTCTCGTTTTCCGGAATTACTCGATGCCCAGCCACGGCAGCAAGTCGCTCAGGCAGCGGACGCTCGAAACCGCCTCGCCTGAACTCGAACTCGTGTTGCCCATCTTGCCGGACGGATCGACCAGCACGCCGTGCAGACCGGCGCCCCGGGCGCCTTCAATGTCGTTCACCCACGTATCCCCCACAAAAAGCGTCTGCTCTGGCGTCGACCGGGCCTGCGACACGGCCGCCCGAAATATCGCGGGGTCCGGCTTGTGAGCGCCCACCTCCTCCGAAACCATCACAAAGTCCACATGGGGGCGAAGCGAATGGTAGGCGATCTTGTCGTGCTGCGTGACGGCGTAGCCGTTCGTGACGATACCCAGTTGCACGCCCGCTTCCCGCAGGCGGTTCAGCACGGGAATGGCATCGCTGTAAAGGCGAGTCGCTCCCACGATACGCGCATGCGAGTCTTCGAGCATGGGTGCCGCAAGTTCGGAATCGGCATCGAGCGCGCGCAACGCGTTCACAAAGGTATACAGCCGCGCCTCCTCGCCCGACAAAACGCCGTCGATCATCATGTACCACATGTCCAAGGCTTTAGCCCAGAACACCTGCCAGAACTCATCCGCCGAAATCGGGTCAAGGTCTGCCCGGAACCTCTCGAAGGTCTCGTAAGCCATGTCCTGAAACGACCGTGTATTTTCGATGAGCGTTTCGTCCAAGTCGAACAAGACGGCGCGTAACTGCGAAATATGCACGTCTGAAGCGATCCTCACTCGTTTGTTCCCGTGGCAACCTTTTCGTGGGTTTCGGGATTATACACACTTATTACGCGCCTTTAACGCCGCGCCAACACGCTGCAGGCAGACTGCAAGCAACGCAAGAGGCTCCCTCCTCGCGCGGACACGAGTCACTCCGCGCCACGGCCCTTGGGAATGGATGCATGCTGTCACGCGTTCATATGAGACTTTTCTCGAACAACCGCAGCCTTTCCGGGCGATAGGATATACGCAACCCATGAACACCAGAGACAACGACGAATACCACGTTTGCATCGGAGGCTTTCCGTTCGCGGAAGCCCCCATGGGCGTATGGATGACTCCCCGAAACGGCGACACCTTCGCCCCCGTACCGGCCGTAGCGTATGCAGGAGATCTCCTCTTCAGCGCCGCGGAACGCGTCGTCCGCCGCGTGTATAACGCGCTGGCCCAAGTTGTCAATAACGCCTTGGAAGATTCTGCTTCTCAGGAAGAACTCGCCGGACAAGTTGAGACCATAGCCAGCGCCGAACCGCCGGTGACGGTCTCCAACGACAAAGCCGCATAGAAGTCTCCGAGTACATCGACCGCGGTTTCCCCAAGACGCCCTGTGGCGCCTGACTCATCCCCAGTTTGGAGCCTTTTGTTTTGTAGCGAGTTCTCGTAGTAGAGAGAAGGCATACTGCAGCGCGACTCCTTTTCT